>NZ_JAYGIG010000120.1:0-82586 GCF_034932105.1 Leptothoe sp. PORK10 BA2
TCACTGAGTTTGATGCGACCCTTGGGCTTGCTCAAGGAGGTTACCAATTCCTATATTTGGATTACGCTAGCTGATAATCTCTGTAACCTGGGAAAACTCTCTAATTTTTTAAGCCTGAGTAGTTACGAAAATTCAGCCGGTTTTGTTGTAATCACCCTAGAGAACTTTAGCCAGAGAACGCTACTGCTTAACAAAAACAGTGAATTTCTCGAATTGTCTATGGCACCAGGCATACTCAAAATGACCCCACTCCAACCCCATTTGATCCCCCCATCACCATGCAAGATTTCAACTGGAAAAAACTTCAAAATGGCTCGGATATCCGTGGTGTTGCCATCGACGGCGTCCCCAACGAACCCGTCAACCTCACCCCAGAAATTGCCCTGCGCCTAGGCCAAGCCTTCACCACCTGGCTAGCCACCAAACTCAATAAACCTACCACAGCTCTACAGCTCGCCGTCGGTCGTGATAGTCGGGTCTCTGGCCCCGTCCTCATGCAAAATGTGATGGACGGCATGGCCAGCCTCGGCGCTCAGGTCTATGACGTTGCCATGGCTTCCACACCCGCCATGTTCATGAGTACCGTCACCCCCGGTTTTGACTGCGATGGGGCGATCATGATGACCGCCAGTCACCTGCCCTTTAATCGCAATGGCCTGAAGTTTTTCACCGCCCAAGGTGGCCTGGGTAAACCAGATATTACCGAAATTCTGACCCTCGCGGAGAAAAATGACTTTTCCATGGCTGCCACTGCTGGAGTCATAACTGCCCGAGACTTTATCTCTGTCTATGCCAACCAGCTAGTGGAGAAAATCCGTACCGCTGTCAACTATGGAGAGAACTTTGATCATCCCCTCCAGGGACTGAAAATTATCGTCGATGCCGGTAATGGGGCCGGAGGGTTCTACGCCAGTAAAGTGCTCGAACCCTTAGGGGCCGATACCACCGGTAGCCAGTTCCTAGACCCCGATGGCATGTTCCCCAACCACATCCCTAACCCTGAAAACCCCGATGCCATGGCGTCTATTTGCCAGGCTGTACTAACCCATAAGGCTGACTTTGGGATCATTTTTGATACGGATGTGGACCGCTCAGCTGCGGTGGATCATCGGGGCCAGGAACTGAACCGCAATCGTCTGATTGCGCTGATTTCGGCCATTGTGTTGCAGGAACATCCTGGGTCCACCATTGTTACCGACTCCATTACCTCCGATGGCCTGACTCAATTTATTGAGCAGGATTTACAGGGCAAACACCACCGCTTTAATCGCGGCTATAAAAATGTCATCACCGAAGCTGTGCACCTTAATCAAACCGGAGAAGAATCCTGGTTGGCGATTGAAACCTCTGGCCATGGGGCCATGCGGGAAAACTATTTCCTAGACGATGGGGCCTACTTGGTGAGTAAGTTGTTGATTGAACTGGCTAAGGCTAAACAAACAGGACAATCGCTAACGGACCTGATTGCCGCTCTCAAAGAACCCCAAGAGAGTCAAGAAATTCGGATAAAAATTGAAGTAGATGAGTTTAAGACCTATGGTGAAAGTGTGATTTCACATCTCAAAACGTTTGTTGATCAACAGTCGGACTGGTCGTTGGTCCCGAACAACTATGAGGGGGTACGGGTGGCTTGTTCATCTGCTGCAGAGGACGGTTGGTTCCTATTAAGGCTTTCTCTCCATGATCCTGTGCTGCCTTTAAATATTGAGTCAAATGTGGCAGGGGGCGCTGCTAAAATCAGACAGCGGCTGATGACGTTCTTTAGTTCAATGGATTCCCTGGACTTAGCCGACCTGTAAACTTGCATCTATCTCAAAGCTAAAACGCTTTTATTGCCTGGGATATAGCCATTCAAGATGGATTTCTAATGTTGTTGATTTCACAGTTGCTAATCCTGCTGAGCAACTGTGAAATTTGCAAATTAGTAGCGGCTAAATTAAAACTCTGTATAGCTCGCTGTTGAGCTTTTTGGGCAATTGCTTTTGACTGGCTTGCCTGCTGCTGACAAGTATTGATTATGTCAGCTAATTTTTTAGCATCTCCAGGGGGAGTCAACCAACCTGTCTGCCCATGATCAATCAGCTCCACCGCTCCACCTGCTGCCGCCGCTACCACGGGTGTACCACACAGCATCGCTTCCACAATGACACGGCCAAAGGGTTCAGGCGCCGTAGAGGTATGGGTAACTAAATCACAGGCGGTCATGAGTTGTGGAATATCAGACCGAAACCCTAAAAACTTAACTCGGTGCTCCAGGTTCAGTGACTTAATCTGTTGATGTAATTGTTGTCCATAGGCCTGCTCACCAAATAGGGCATCCCCAACCAATAGGGCTGTCACATTATGCGGACAATATTGCAGTGCCTCGATCAATACATCCTGCCCTTTCCAGGGAGATAGACGACTAAAATGGCCAACAATAAATGGAGGTGTGCGATCTTCTAGCTGAGGTAGTATGGAGACTAGCTCAGCTTGTAAATGCTCTCGCTGGTTAGCGCAATGGAGATAATTTTCTAGGTTAAATCCGTTGTAAATCACATGCACTTTATCCCCATGCCCACCCGCTTGAATAAAAGCCTCACGACTTGCTTGTGAGTTGGCAATAACCAAGGCGGCTCGATTGGCCAAGGTAATAATAATGCGGCGATTAACGGTACTGAAATGATCAGGGGAAACAATATCGTGGAGATGATAGACCAGGGGGCGACGACTCAACAAACTGGCCAGCGCCCCAACAACTAAGGCTTTTTGGGTGTTTGCATACAGCAAATCGTACTGTTTACTCAGTTGAGCAACTGTGGTGATCAGGGGAATTAGCCGGTTTAAACTTTTAAGTCCGGCCAGGAAACCACTGTTTTTTTGTACTTGGAGGGTCTGCTGAGTGAGGATTTTAACAGGAATATTGCGTTTGCGCAGATATTCTGGAAAAGAACCCTCAGCAAAGACACCCACCAGGCTCGTTGCATGAAACTGCTGGGCAATATCAGCTAAACAAAGTTCAGCCCCACCCAACTTACCACTCTGATCGAGAAATAAAATCTTCATGCTTTTTTATACGTTAGACGATTTCTAAACATTGCAGCGACTCTCTTCTCAACATAGACATGGGCAAGCGCCCCAATCAGAACAGTCATTACACAGGCTAATACCATGCCGACTGTATAATAGCTAGTTCGATTGAGACCGGCAACCTGCATAGCTTTTGTGAAAATTGACAGGATTGGATAGTGGGTTAAATAAATGGAAAAAGCAGCCGCCCCAAGCATTACAAACCATCGATTTATTGATATCCTATAACTCTTTTCTAAGAAAGCAGCCCCACCAATAATGAGTATTGACGATAGGCCATAGGTCATAAATTCATAGTAGTGAGAAAAGCCAGTGGTCTCAGCACTGATCTGCAAAACATACACCTCTAATAATCCTGATAGGCAAAAAGCTAAGCAGCCCACCACTAACATGCTTAGGCTGACAGATTTTTTAAGCTGATTTGTTTTAAAGATAGTTCCTAGCAGACACCCTGCTAAAAATTCAAGATTGTAGTAAGAAAAAGTAAAATTGATTAGAAAGTGAGTTTTATCCCAAAGCTGAAATCCTGAGAAAATATCACCTAGTGCCACAAATGCCGATATTGAGAGTCCAGCTAATACAAGTTTAGACGCTACTTTAGGGATGAAAATCACTAAGGCAAACACAAAATAGAAAAATACTAGGTGACTCAGGAACCAGGCCGCGGAAATAATAGGAGCATGCTCTTGGGGAATCAGCAGTAACGACTTAATGATGACGGTAATATCTGTCTCATATCCTTTACCAAAGGATGGTACTAAAAAATAAACTGGAATAATGCAAAGGCTCACAAACCAGTAAAATGGATAAATCCGCTCACAGCGCTTGATTAAAAATTCTTTTGCTGAATTTTGATGCCCAATATATTTAAAGCTGGTCAAGGCCAACAAGAAACCACTTAAGACAAAAAAGAAATCTACACCCGAGTCTCCAAATTCAAATAAAGACAGTAAAAAGGGTTGATTAAATTTGAGTCTGAATAGCTCTGTCCCATGAAAGGCGACGATCAGTAGGGCCGCGATACCTCTCAGACTTTCTAATAGTTCCAGTTTTTGAGAGGATTGTTTGATAGTTTTAGTAGCAGATTTCATAGAGAGACCTAAATTGTTAGGCAATTTGGCTTCAGTTCACCGTATACTTGCAGGGTTTCATTGGCAACACGGGTTACGTTAAGCCAGTCGAGATTTTTTTGAGCCTGTTCTTTCCAATAATTTAGTTTGGTAGAATTCTGGAGTAGATCTGTAATGGTAATGGCTAAGGCTTGACTATCTCCCGGTGGGACTAACAGCCCTGCTCTTCCCTGTTCTAAAACTTCAGGAATACCATCCACACGGCTGGCTACAATGGCGCACCCCGCTTCTCGTGCTTCTGAAATAGCCAAGCCGAAAGGCTCTCGATGGGATGCTAAGACAAACACATCTGTGGACAACAAATAGGCCCGAGGATCGGACTGGAATCCTTCAAAATGAATCCGATCAGCGACTCGGGTCTGGTGAGCTTGGGTCTGAAATTTCTCTTTATCTGGACCATGACCGACTAGGTAAAGATGGGCTTCTGGACAATCTAGGGCAACGCGTTCAAAGGCGGTGATCAGCTCAGTAATGCCCTTGCGTGAATTCATTCCTGCCACCGTCGTGATGGCCGGACGCTGTAAAAAAACAGGCAGACAGTCTTTGGGAGAACCTGCCCGAGGGCTATCAAGGGTGCCGTTCGTGACCACTCGCAACTTTTTCTGGGGAATGCCCCGTTGTTGCATGGACTGAGATACGGCCTGGCTCACTGCGATCACACGATCGGCCAATCCCATTAGATTGGCACTTGCTTGAAACTCATTGTGCACGGTGGTGACTAGGCCGTACTGATTCCAAAGTTTCAGGCTGCGGGCCAGCAGCGCCCCTGTCATCATATGGGCATGGACGATATCCGGCTGTATCTGCTGAATAATCGCACGATACTGGACAACAACCCGAGCTAAATTAGGCCAGGTCCGGGTCTGGCTTACCTGAAAATGGGTCACCCCATGGTCGGCTAACAGCGTCTCATAGTCACCACCGCCAGACATAACACTGACGTCATAGCCGGCCTGGGCCTGAAGGCAGGCTAAATCGACGGCAACATTGACAATCCCATTCCCTATTTTTTGAATATGGTTGAGGATATGTAAGACTCGCATTATATTACCCCTACCGTGGAAGGTTGAGTGGAGGGCTGGATGGCTTGTAACCCATTCAATACATCTAAATATTGTTGAACAATACAATCGATGGTGAAGGCTTGCGATCGCACCCTAAGCACCGCCGCATCCATGGGGTTATTTAGCGTTGAAACAATAGCCTCAGCCATAGCTTCATGGTCACCGACCGGCACCAGTTTGCCATATTGGCCCTGGTTTAAAATTTCTGCGGGCCCACTTTCACAGTCAGTTGAGACAACCGGTGTGCCAGTTGCGATCGCTTCGGCAACTACATTCCCAAATCCCTCATAAATGGAGGATAAAACAAACACATCGGCCTTGGCCATATAGGCATAGGGGTTCTCGACAAACCCTGGAAAAAGAACATCATCTTGGAGACCAAAAGTTTCAATTAACCCATCCAGTTCAGGTTTAACCTCAGGCTCACGTCCATCCACATCCCCCAAAATCATCAATCGAGCTGGACAATGCTGACGCACCAGGGCCAATGCCTGCACTAACGTGGTAAAACTCTTTTGCTTAACAATTCGCCCCACACCTAATAAAACCGGAGGTTGACCTTCGGCAAACCAAGGATGAGTCACCGTCTCCTGGGATTTTTCAACAAAGTCCGATGTCACAACAGGGTTATGGATCACTGTCATCTCCTGCATCGGAATCTTGGCATTTTGTTCAAGATCGCGAGCTACACCGGCTGACGCTGTCACAATAGCATCAGCCCAAGGATAAAAGTGTTGTACTACAGACCACTTAAGCTTTTGCATTAGCATACCGTGGCGATCTTGAAATTGCTGGGAAAGGTTTGTCTGGACGCACATCACAACTTGAGTACTAACCCCTGCCAAACGCTTAGCCCACATAGCTGAACTAAAAATATCTAATGTAGAGATCAGGAAATTGGGCTGCTCTTGTTTTAAGTATTGCTTGAGGGCAAGGGTCTTAAACAGAAGCACAGGCGACTTTGCATCCAAGTTAACCAATCGTATGGTTTTTGGAATTTTCGATAAATAAGCTCCCTCAGCCTTGGCAACCACCAGATCGACATCAAACCCTCGCACTGCGAATCCCTCGGCCAGGTGCAGCATAACCCGCTCAGCCCCTCCACCATCGAGAGTAGGAATAAACAAACTAATAAATGGCTTTTGCATTTTTGCTCCTCAAGATTAAAATCTAAAAAACTTTGTTTTAAGCTGGCACTAGCTCCAGCACCGCAGGTGCATCATTGACATTTAAGACCAGTGACCTGGGGCTGGTATATTGTGCAGTTGATTCCACTGATTGCAGTGGTTGATAGAGTTTGGCGGCAGTGATGGCGGTCTCTAGTTGGATCGTGACGATTTGATTGGGCACGGAGATATCTTGCTGGGTTGACAAATCAAAACTGGGCACTTCTTGCCACAAAATCAAATAAAAATGTCCATTTTGTTTTTGGAGTAGGGTGTGATGAACATTTGTTGTTTCTCCAGTCATCGTATAACTGAGGGTGCCAGGAGAAAATGCACTGGCTGGATCTTGAAGCAGCGTAACTAAGTTTTTAATAGCCTCAAATGCGGGTTTCGGAGAACCATCCTGACGTAGTAAACCAAAGTTACCTTCCTTATCAGAACTTTTCCACTTGTCAATCAGCTCATTCAGATAGACTCGGCGGATATCTCGGTTAAAATACTCTAACCATAGTCGAGGAAAATATTTTCCAGCCGCTGCCTCTGATACACCGGGTTGACCCGAGTTATTAGAGACGGCATTATGCCATCCAGACTCAGTTGCAATCAAAGATTTGCCAGGACATATCTGCTGCGTAGCTGGGATCCAATGCCAATCTAGTCCCGCTGTGGGGGGTTCACCGCCAGGATAGCTATGCATGGCCCCATAATCACAGTCAACTGCCCCCAGTTGGCTAGCATTAGCCCAAAGAGCCACTGTCGGACTAAGCACATCAATCTGAGCCGTTGCTGGATCACCTTTAATCGCACCATACAGCTCAGATTGAAAGATTTTCACCCCGGCTGGAAAAGGCTGATCTTTATAGGTCAAGTTTTCCCAAACATCCCACTCATTAGGCCCTTCAACCGCCTCAACGGATGTGGGCATAGCCTTGACAATATCCACGGCCACTGACGCAGTTGCCTGATCCCTGGGATCCATCACCAGGGTAGATTTGATCCCCAGGGTCGCTAACTCCGAAAGCTTTGCCTGGGTAACTGTGTCATTGAGGGCGACCCCATCTCGAATGTGGTGAATACCTAGTTCTTGCAATTTCGGCTTAATAATGGAATCGTATTCACCATAGGCACTATTGGTTCTGTTGAGATGGACAACGACACCGATTGAATCAACAAATGAACTAGCAGAGTGGGCCGTTTCAGAGAGACTTTGAGATTGACTAGATAGTGCGGTAATGCCAGCAACTACGGTACTTACTAAAAATATTAGTAAATATTGCCAACGTTGATTCCAGATAGACAACCAATATTTCATAGGTCTAATTTTCCAAAAATTTCTGATACAACAAATTAGCCGTTAGCAAGAGAGGCTGCTCAGTTAGTTCTTTCAGAACATCTTGCTTAATCCGAGCTTTTTTCTCAGTGGGAATAGCCACTAAATGTTCAGGCTGCTTCAGATCTTTTTGAGCTTTCTGAAGTTGGTTAAAAATAGTAAATTTAACTTCAGATGTCATGGGCTCCATATAAAATGAAGTACCGTAACGCTGGTTAATTCTCTCGACAACTTGATGTGGATGCTGTGTTGTATCTTGAAAGTCTGAAATGACAATATTTTTACGTACTGGCCAAATTCGTTCGTAAAAATTGATATAGCTTTGAATCGCGAATCGAGTAGATAGGTTGCGGTCAACGACTAGGACCGATGCAATAGCATCGATCGGATTGCGAATTAAGACAATACAGGGAACATCGTATTCGATGGCTTTGATCACTTGCAAGGGGGCATGCATGTGATGTGCCGCTTTTATTGTAGGATTATACATCTGAAATACCCTAGAAAAAAATGAATTTGCAGAGCGGGGAAAGCCCTCTATACAAATATCTTTTTCAGGAGACACTTTCTTCTCTTTATTTTTCTCAGACAATGGGAGCAGCTTAAACAGGATTTCATGGCGTCCCATGATATGTCCGGCTCGATATTTTGTGTTTTTAATCAGTTTTCTGACAATCATGGGTTGTAAGCGATTAGACGGGGGTGATAAGGGAGTCATTGATTGTTTGTGAATGTATGATTTTGAGTTGAGCGTGATATCGAGATGCCGCTAGACCCATGCCTAAAAATCCCCAGAGCACCATGCCAACAATGCCAACCATGGCAACATTAAGACCAATTTGGGCAAAAATGCCAAATGCGATCGCACGGGCTGCACTGGCAAATGGATCAACGCAGGCTTCAGCCCCCTGAAAAAGCTTAAAGAAAATGAGAAACATTCCGGTGAGATATGGGATTGTTCCCATCCATCCCAGGGAAAACAGGAATGTCAAAATACTACTATCATTACTACCTAAATGCTCACTTTCCACCACTGTTCCTAACCCTTGACCAATCCCCTGGGTCAAGGCCTCACCCAGTAGCTCGTTGTAGCCGTCTAACCGGGCTTGATAGCTACCATCCTCCTGGGTATTTGAGAGGGACTCTAAACGTGGCGCAATCTCGCTGGCCAAAGGCTCTATGGAAGCTAATGGGATTACAAGTAAAGCCATCGTCATGAGTGTAACTAATAAGCGAACTTGCAGGTGTGATCTCAGTGAGGGGAGATATAACATTAACGCAGCTACCCAACTCAGCCAACCGGAGCGAGCCAGGGTTAATAAAAAAGAGAGATATCCAGCTCCAGTGGCCACAAACTTTAGGTTACCTCGATTACTCAATAGTAAAATCAGACCAGCCATCATGACAGCAGCAAAGGGCTGAGGAGAATTCATCGTGCTCCATACCCGAATGCCTAATGGTTCTGGATAACCAAAGACATTCGTATCCACAGCATTCACTAACCAGAAACGATCCCATTCCGGAGCCGTGAGGTATTGCCAAACGCCATACCCCCCCATCACCAGGACACCCCAGAGAAAAGTACACTGAATATTGTTTCGATAGGCAGGATACTCTCGCCAGTGGACAAACAAGTGAAACCCAAACAATAGTGGGGGCAACCAGTTTAGTAGGGCAACCACCGTCCCAGCTAACGGGTTTTGTACCAGTCCAATTAAAAATCCATAAAAGACACTGGCAAAGCATAGGAGAAAGGGGCCTCCTCCCTGACGATGGACAATAGGAAGGTGACGGAACAATGTTACTACAGAAATCAGAGTGACTAAAGGTGGAGCTAACAAGACGATGCTAGGATCTTGCCAGCCACTTTGTTGATCAATCAGACGGCGGACAAGCGGCGTTAGGAACCAGATCCACCAAGTAAACCCAATGTAGAGCAAGGGATAACGTACATAAAGTAGTGCGCCAACAGCCGTCGCCCCCAACGGAAAGAGCAGTCGCAAGCCCCCCCCCGCTCCGGCCAGAATGCCTAAGCCGACCATTAGGACTAAGCTCAACATTCCGGTCCAGGCTAAAGCAGGACGGAAATTAAGCCAAGCAAATGTACCCTGGCTAGAAGAATGGTGCAATTGTTGCTCTTGCAATATCATCTGATTTTGTTAGAAGTCATAAAGGGTGCTACCTCAAGCGGGGAAATCTTAGTCAGAGGCTGGAGCCAGACTTTAGAAACATGTCAGCTTTAGAATGGTGACCACCTTAAAATCAATGGTTACCCTTTGCTGAGCACCATCTGTTATCGCAGCTTTGTCAATCCAGGGTTAGGCATATGAGCCAAGGAAAGAGCCATAGATTGAGGTAAATAACTCATGCTAAGGGCAATCAACGTGCGTAAACTGAATTTCTGATGTCGCCATGACTGATGCAGATGGAAACGAGCTTCTACAGGTTGTCCCAGGCGCAGAAATCCAATGCCTAACGTCGTACTGGCATGGGCCCATTCTCGCTGAAAATAAGATCGATAATCGCGCAGATTTTCATCTTCCATAAACTGCTGATGGCAGAATGTGGCCGCTTTACCCTTGCGAATTTTGGCTTGAATATTACGACTCCCACTTACCATATTTTCAGATTTAGCATGCATCCGATAGTAGGCTAAACGCTCTGAACAATAATAGGCTCCCTGACCTGAACGACAACCTAAATAGGCAAGGTAATAATCCCAAAATACACCTGCTTTAAACAATTTGTCCCAGGACACTGCATTTCTACGAATTAAGGCAGCAGATGCTGTAAATACAGCCTGATCAACTAACCCAATTTTCCAAAAAGGTTGGTAAATGCCTTCCTGTAGTTTATGCCGTTTTTCTCGTTTACTATGCTTTTGACTAGCCGCCCAATTGACATGGCCATGGTCATCCATAATGTAATAGTCACAAAAAGCCAGCACCAACTCTGAATTCTCTTCTAAGGGGTGTACTAATTTTTCTAAAAAGTCTTTGTCCCATCGATCATCATCGTTAAGACTAGCAACGTATTTGCCATGGGTTTCAGCAAAAGCATAGGTTGAATTTAAGCCAATACCAACATTTTTAGCATTGCGTCGTAGGCGTAGACGTGGGTCTTGAAACGATTCCACAATGGGCTGAGGACTTTCATCACTGCAGTCATCTGAAACAATGATTTCGAGATTGGTATAGGTTTGGTTGATCACACTTGCGATCGCTTCTTTCAAATAGTCTAAGCGATTATAGGTGGGAATAATTACGCTAATTAGCGGGGCATTAAACATGGCTTTTATCATTACTGTTGTATTAACTTATTTTGTGGCCATATGGAAAATTTAGAAATCTGCTGGAATCCAGAAATAAATTGTTGATACAGTCTGTCACCTAAACGACGACGCAAAAAAAGAATGAGTCCTAATCGATGAAAGACTTTTGAATTAAAAAGAGCAGGATAATACCGAAGAGATTTTTCCTTTAAGGCATGTGCAGCGTCAAGATCATAGTTTTGTAAAGCACGATAGGCCACAGAAAGATAGGCAAGCCCATATGCTTTATCTTTCATAGCAGTTCCATCTATTTCACTATTTTGAAATGCCTTTTCTATAACTTTTAGGCGACCCTGTAAATGTAATTGTAAATTATGAGACTTGCTATTGGCATGGATTCTGTAACGAACTAAGGGCTCTTTTATGACAGCAAATTCATATTTTTCGGCAATCCGAATCCACATATCCCAATCTTCTGCAGATCGCAGATTCTGATCAAATAATCCAACTGACTCAAAACATTGACGCCGAACCATAGGGGTACTGCCACACATGATTGGATTTTCCTCAATCACCGATTCCCACACATGTCCTTCAGCATTAGATATTCCGATTTTTCCAATTGAGATACCCTCATCATCAATATTTGAGATCCAAGTGTTGACTAACCCTACATTGAGAAAAGTATCTAAAATATAAACCTGTTGTTCAAGCTTTGTTGGCTCCCAAAGATCATCAGCATCAAGAAAGGCAATATACTGCCCATTCGATGCAAGTACTCCTGCGTTGCGTGCTGTTGCACAGCCTTGATTTTCTTGATTGATTAGCTTGATTCGACTATCCGTAAGACCAGCTGCCCAATCAGTTATATGATCGGTACTCCCATCATTAATAATCAGAACCTCAAAATCAGCATAGGTCTGTCCCAAAACACTATTCAATGTTTTGGGAAGAAAAGCCATCGAATTATAAGCTGGTATTATTACAGAAACCTTTGTCACAGTTTTATTCTCCCCAAAAATCAGCGTCGTCATGTCAATCTGTAGTATCCAAGAATGTTGATAGAATTAAGCTAATTTAACCTAAATTCAATGGGTTGTAGCCAGCTCAAATGAAGGCTCAAAAAGTATTTTTTGGTATAGTTTTTCCAATCGTTCATTCAATTGTTCTAAATTGTAGTCTCTGACAATTTTTAGTTTACCTGCTTTGCCCATTTCTTCTGACTCATCAGGATGGTCCATTAGATAGCAAATTCTATCAGCAAGGTTATCGATATCTCTTTCGGGTACTAAAAAACCAGAAATACCATCGTCAACCAACTCAGGAATACCACTGTGATAGGTACTAATCACAGGTAATTCCATCGCCATTGCTTCCATCAAAACAACCGGTATTCCTTCCATGTCACCGTCTTTACTTGTCACACTTGGTGCAAGCAAAACATGCGACCGATTAAGTAGTGCAACAACATCATTGGACTTTTTTTGACCATGCAAAATGATGCAGTCCGATAAATTCAGATCAGTAATTAATTGTTGTAATTTATCCCTTAGATCACCATCGCCAATAATGTTGTACTCAATATTAGCAATCTTTCGATCTTTTAATATTTTTGCAATAGCACGTATAGCATATTCCAAACCTTTCTTCTCCACTAATCGAGACACGGAGACTAATCGGATTATCTCTTTAGACTTATGCTTATAAGCAGTAGAGGCAGCAAATTTTCTCAAATCTATCCCCATACGATGTACAAACAATTTATGCTCATCACATCCCATCTGGATCAACTTTTGCTTCCAGTAATTGCTGATGGGGCTAAATAGATCTCCCTCTAAGAAAAGGGATGAATAGACGCTTTCTCCGAACTCATGCACACTTTTGGTAACGTCAAAACCATGAAATGTTGTAATTAGTTTTCCATCAATCGCTCCTATGTTTCGGACATGCATCCCTTGTAAACCACTCCAGCCAAAGTGACATTGAATAATATCGTAACAAGCCTGACGATTGATAAAAGGAATGCATAAGTATAACAATCTCAAAGAAGCTGCATTTTTTCCATGCTTAAAGATATTTAGACTTTTGAGAATTAATAAAGAATTCTGAAATATATTGAGAGTGGCCAATTTGAGCCCCTTGAAAGCACGCAATATATAATTTTGCGGAATCTTAGGCCAATAATAGGTCCGTTCCAATAAACTATATTTGTTTATTTCTGGATGAACCGTGTCTTCATCACTGACTGTAGTTGCAAAAACATCAACTTCATGACCTTGTTGAATCAATCCAACAATCTGATCAAGTATAAAAGTTTGAGATATTGCTGGAAACTCGCCCAGAAAAAACGCAATTTTCATAATTTTAGCCAACCTAGAAAGAAGTCATATTCTGGTGTATCAAAATATATATATAGTCTATGCACTAAAGAGGTTTCTCAAAAATTCACCTTTTTGTATAGGTTGAAGGTTTGGTTTGCGATCGCAGACCAGTCTAGCTGAGTTTCAGCAAATTTTCGAGCAGCTTGCCCCTGTTTAATCTGACTCTCTTGAGATTCAGCTAAGGTCAAAATAGCTTCAACAAACCCATTAACGTCTCTGGGTGGTAACAAAGTAGAAAATGAGTCTCGTGTATAATCTGGCATGCCTCCTATATCATTCGAGATAATAGGCAGACCACAAGCAATACTTTCGAGTAAAGCATTATTAGCAGTACAGTCCAAGAGTGGTAATACCAAAGCTTTTGCCCGTCGATATACATTTCGGAGTTGTTCATCAGATAAGCCTCCGCACCAGTGAACTTGATCATAGTGTGCAATGCGGTAGAACTGAGGCTGTTGACGTTTGTTAGCAGGTACAATTAGGTCAAATTGAATTCCTGGATCACGAGCTAAAGTTGTCTCGATGACCTGAGATAGAGTATCCAAGTCTCTTAGCCAAGTCCCAGAAAAAACGAAACGAGGCATCTCAGTTCGGATTGGACTGGGACTGGGGCAAAAAAACTTGGTATCAACCCCATGTAGAATCAGGTGAACACGTCCTGGCAGGCAAGTTTCAAAGAAACTGAGTTCGCGGCTACTCAAGACAATTAGGGCATCCAGGGAACCCAGCAGTTCTGGATTGTGGCGCTCCAGCCGCCAGAGCCCAGCGGGCTGATGGGCCGTTGCCATTAAACGATAACGGAAACGACTTTTCCACTGGGCTAAAAGACCTAACATACGCTCTACATAGAGAACATGAATCAAGCTGGAACGATGCCAGAGGCTCTGACAAAGCGCGTTGAGTTCCATATAAGTACTATCAGAACTATATGTATCACTACCTTTAATATCCCTTGCAAAATAGCTGACACTCCGACGGGCTAGTCCCCGTAGGGGTTTGTTAGGTCGATACACAGTGCGATAGGCTGTTGGCTTTTGAGTCGCAAGGATATCGCATACTTTCTCATAGCCACTGTGACTCCCCATCCAGGGAAAGCTTTCACGAAGCCAAATGGTTGTTGATTGAGTGTTCATAGTCTTGCTCTATTTCTAGACGATAAAAGTCACCGTTACTATAGTCTTATGATCGAACAAGATGTCTATCATAGTTGTGGGCAGCTAGAAAGTTTCTAATATAAGTAGCTGGATTAAATTGTTGCTGAGACAGCTTAAACCAGCAGTAGTGAATAACAACACGTGGATATAAACCAGAAAACCTAATCAGGAATATAGTTTTTTTAATGGGATGAGATGAGCGTTCTGCCAGCCCAAATAATAACTGTTTAAATCGATAACAGTAAGTTAGCTGTCTGATCTCTAAATCAGATTCTTGAAGCAGCGCTTTGTCAATCAAACCCATGATAGCTGATTTAATCATTGTGCACCACAAGGCTTGCCCCTCAGCAGAGAAAATAAAGTCGTTTTGAGTGGCTTGTTTAGAATGAACTCGCCATGTGGCCAGGTAGTAAGGGACATGAATAGTATTAGAAGTTAAGCCGACTCTAATGCCCCATTCAAAGTCCCCATGAGAGCCAAAATCAGTCCTGAAATCTCCAACTTTCTCAAAAAAATTACGACGGATCAAGAGCTGAGTAAGAGATGAATACATTGTACCAAGGGCGCAGTAGAGTATGCCATCATAAGGGGCAAGTCGGATATGCTGTTGATTAATATACTCACCAAAGAACTTAATTTTATCCCATGTATTCCATTGTTTTCTGGTTTGCTGACCTGTTTCGTCAATAATATTAAGACAGCAATGGGCAATATCGCAGTTTGGCTGAGATTCTAAGGCCGCCACCATTTTCTCCAAACAGTCAGATGTCATGGTGTCATCGCTAGTAGCAATATAAACATACTCGCCATGAGCTTGAGAAAGACAGCGATTGATACCTGCATAGACGCCTTCACGCGGTGCTTGAGTAGCATAGATACGACTGTCTTTGTTGGCATAGGTTTGGATAAGTTCCCAAGAACCATCGTCCGAGTAGCTATCGACAACAACGAGTTCCCAGTCATTAAGCGTCTGGCTTAGAATCGTATCCAATCTTTCTGCCAAAAAAGGAAATGTATTAAGACTTGGCAGAAGAATCGAAACCTTAGGAGGCGTATTGTTTATTGATTCAAGATCTAAATGCATTGTTTATTCACCGTCGTTATTGCCATCACCGCCATCTTTATCATGAAGCAGGTATTGGAAAAAGATTATTTCTGATTTCTTTAATGAGTTTTGGGGAGACTGACGCTAGAGCAAACACATAAACTAAACTGCCTAACACTACGCCCATCACTAAAATCAAAGTATCACTTAACAGCCAGTCTTCAACTGTGTATCGCATAACAAATAACCCTATAGCCATAACTGCTGAAGAAATTAGGGGAGGTAAAAATTGCAATAGATATCTACCTAAGTTGATATGAATAATTTTTTTAATCAAAAGCAAAGGTATTGGGGAGAATACATAGCCTCCAATCACGAGGCCAATGGCTACAGCAACAATTCCCCAATGGACTAGAAACACAAATACAGTAATGTTACACAGCATACTTAAACATTGTAAGCCTAAGTTCCACGAAGGTTTACCTATTGACAGTAGAATTGTTCCATTAAACTGATAAACTGATTGTAGTATGCCGCTAAAAGCTAAGATCCTCATAACGGGGACACTTGGCATCCACTCTGCACCGAAAAGGGCTTGAATCAATTCAGGTGCTAAGATTGCCATGCCGATAAAAGCAGGGAATGAGACTAGACTTGTATACTGAGTAACTTTATAAAAGGTTTTTCTCATGCGCTCTGGATCTTCTTGCATTCGAGAGAATGTAGGCAAAGCCACTTGAGTAGTTACTGTGGTTAATAGTTTAATCATAATTAGCAGGAGCCGATAGGCAACGCTGTAGTAACCCAAAGCAACCGGCCCCAAGAAGTAGCCAATCAACATATCGTCTGAACGAAGATTGAAAAAACTCAGAAAATTCAAACCGATGATGTTGATGCCATAGCTAAAAAGTTCTTTAAAATGCTTAGGCGAAAATCTAAGTCTTGGCCTCCAGGCACTTGAACTCCATAGCATTACTGCACCTGTGAAGCCAAACACTATCTCCTTTATGACTAAACTCCAAATCCCTAAACCCATGAGGGCAGAACCTAGTCCGGCTATCCCACAGGCTACTGTTGCAACTAGAGAACGGGCTGCAAAAATCTTAAACTGCATGTTGCGTTGCAAAATTGCAGACTGCACACTACTGAGTCCTGCAAACAAAAAGCTGATGGACATCCATCGAATAATCGGAGCTAGCTCTGGCTCACTATAGAAGTTTGCAACTACTCCAGCCCCAGAAAAAACTGCTAGCAGAAAGACTAATCCCATTAGCACACTGGTCCAGAAGGCGGTATCTAGGTGCTCTGGCTCTAACTCATCTTTTTGAATAATCGCTTGTGCAAATCCTTGATCCAAAAAGATCTGCATAAAATACATAAAGACATTCGCCAGGGCCACTAACCCAAATGCCTCAGCCCCTAGCAGCCGTGCCAACAACAGAAAAATTGTAATTGAGACAAGCTGCGCGCCCCATTTTTCTAAGGCAGACCACTTTGCTCCCCGGATTGCCTTTTGTCGCAAACTCATAAGACACTACTCGCACTGGTAAGAGAAACTATTATTTATAGATTGGTAATGACTGCATTAGCAGTCATTACCTTTAAGTCAGAGTTTTTTCATAACCCATGCATTCGAAGTCACCATGAAACACTAACTTAGAACGCACCAAAGCCATTTACTACCTTAGGCAACGTCATTAATAACAACTTCAGATCTTCCTTAAATGTCCACTGTCTCAGATAGTCTAAGTCCATCCGATTAACAGCCGCTAAGTCACAAAACTTCGATCGTGCGGTCACCTGCCACATCCCTGTCATGCCTGGTAGTGCTCTCAATCGCTGCTGCAGTAATGGTTCAATGCGTACTGCATCATATAGAGCCCAAGGCCTTGGCCCCACTAAGGTCATCTCTCCTCGTAATACGTTTAACAACTGTGGTAGCTCATCCAAACTAAACTTTCGTAGCCAATGTCCCACTTTTGTCACCCGTGGATCGTGTTCCAGTTTATGTAGTAGCCCTTTCTGGTTTGTCATCACTTTATGGTGCCGGGTTTCTGCATCTGTCGCCATACTGCGAAACTTACAGATTTGGAATAGCCTGCCCTGGTAACCTACACGCCACTGACGAAATAAAATAGGTCCTCGGGAATCTAATCGTACCCCTATGGCCAACAGCCCCATTAGTGGCGTTAAAACCACCCAAAGAAGCAATGCAACGCACCAGTCTGCCAGCCGTTTTACTCGCCAGAGGATGGGTTGGCGATTCTGTGGTAAATCAGGTGCCGAAGGCACATTTAGATAAATCTGCTTTTTAGTGGCATGACAAATATCTGCCCAGGCCTTAAACTTTGATGAGTCCAGGGCTGGATCAAGATATATGCGTTTAACCGGTGAATGGCGTAAACAATCATATAACCAAGTTTTATTTCTCAGAGCAGGCATCTCAGGTTCTGACTCTGAAGAGCGAGGTCGCACAATCAATACATTCTTTTCCCAGGTCAATATGCAACCTTCAAAGGGAGAAGATGACCACTTATTAGGCGGCATTTGGAAAATTAGGGGGGCCTTTAACAAAACTGTGGATGTAGTCATAAGTCTGAAGAATCTCTTAATAGAAAGCCTAGTTCACTCAAGCTAGTCTGTTGCCATAAAAACTAATTTGCCTTGAGTCGATTTATTTGGTGTAAATTGACTCATCTTCCCAGTTGTGCAGTCTTTAACTGTCATGCAGTTTTTACTGTTCCAGTCCTTAGCTGCGCCAGAGCATTGCGGGCTCTTTAGAGACTTTTGCAGCCCCATTGCGTTCATATAATCTATCTGGCCGGGAATTTTCTCGATGCCCATTGGCAACAATGCCGATGGTATTAACCTGATTGAGCATGGTTATGGCATGGGTCAAATCGTCTTGAGTAATACGATCTAAGCGACTGACCATAACCGAAGCGCTGCACATAGAGGCTAGTTGCAATCCATCAGCTAACCCTGAAATGGCAGGAGCATCAACAATAACTAAATCATAGCTTGCTTCAGCTTTTGTCAAAAACTGCTGCATTTGCAAGGAACTCAAAAGTCTCATGGGATCTTCTGAAACTGAACCTGCTGGCAATACATCTACGTTAGCATCTAAATAGGATAATGAGACAGGAGAAATAGTTGTTTTATCATATTGGGTTAGGTTGTCATGCAGCTGGGTTGATAATCCCTGTGTGTTTAATAACCCCAAATATTTATGCAGTGATGGGTTCCGAAAGTTAGCGTCAATGAGCAATACGCGTTTATGCGCCCGTGCTGCACTGAGGGCTAACCCTATGGACAGGGTCGTCTTGCCTTCCTCCACTAAGGCTGATGTAACTAGCAATGAAGATAACGATTGGCTATTCGTAAGCTGGATCGTCTTATAAATTAAGTCAACAGCATTTCGAAATGTCTGACTTTGGTTTAGGGTAAGTGAATCAGACATTATTGGCTTGCTATCAAGCATCGTAAACAATGCACCTACCCTGCTTTCGTGTATTTCTGGAATAACACCCAAAAGAGGCAAGGCTACCTGTTTTCTTAATTCATCTGATGTGCGTACGACGGTATCTATAGCCTCTCGACTAAAAGCCAATGCCCCGCCCAAAAATACTCCTGCTACAACTCCCAACAGTAGATTTTGTTTGGGTTGGGGTGATATTTTTTCACCCAGCTGAGAGGGTTCAACAATATCCCAACTAAATCCACCCTGAGCTAATTCATTGCTCAATTCTTGACGAAGTTGCAAGAGTTGCTCCAATGACTGCTGTTGTATTTGTGCCTCAGGTTGAATCCGATTGTATTCTGCAATTAAGCTAGGAAATTTAGCTAGATCAGCCTGTAATTGTTGTGCAGCCTGCTCCAATCCAGTTTTTCGAGCCTTGAGGCTCTGTAAACTGACGTTAGCCTGTACAAGGCTGCTGACTAACTCTAGATCAATTGCCCCCAATTGTCCCTCTTTTAGTAATGCGGTTTCATTTAGATCAAATTGTTCTGGAATTTGTCCTAATGAGCGTTCAACTTCCGCCTGCAACAATGAAATCTGTCCCTGTCGCTGGGCGATCAGATCCTGAACACCCGGATCAGCCTCAGCATAAAGAGATTGTCGTTGCTCCAGCGCTAACTCCGTCTCTTGTAAGGCGTTGAGAAGCTGCTGGTAACGAGACGATTGGCTCAGGCGTGAGGCAATTAAAGCTGACTGTGGATCAGCTTGCAGTTGCTCTTGTAGAGCATTATATTCAGCCTGAACATCCAGATATTGAGTATCAACATCTATTCTGGTTTGCTCTATTTGTCTAAGCGAGTCAGCAACTGTGAGAGATTGCTGTTCTGGATCAATTAAGTTTTCTGCTTCACGAAACTGTTTTAAGGCTTGACGAGATACAGCCAGATCTTGCTGAACACCTTTGATTTGCTGATTGACTAAGGCTAAGCCGCGTTTAAGGCGCTGTTCTTGCTGTTCTTCATTGTAGCTCAGATACACATCACCTAATTTTTCTAAAAATGATTGAACAATTACCGGGTCTTCTCCGTTAAAGGTTGCTTTGAAAATTCCAGTTTTTTCATCACCTTCGGCTACTTGAGACAGGGTCAATTTTGTGTGCAGTCTGTCAGCACATGCTGATAAGGCTTCTGACTGCTCACAGAGTTCTGGATACTCAATACGTAGTCTCTTAACGGTTTGCTCAATAAATGATTTACTTCGCATTAGATTCAGTTGAGTTGCGTAGTCTGTCTGGGATGAAGAGGAACGTCGCCCTTCTTGTTGCCCTGCGGTGATATCAACGGTCTGACGATAGTTTGGTTCAACCAGTACCTGCATTGAACTTTGGTAGACCGGATTTTCTTTTAGGGTTAATGCGATCGCAATACCGACTGTCCCTACAATCGCCCCTCCAAACCAGGCAAAACGTCGTATCAGTATATTCAGAAGCTGACCATATCCGATCTCCGGTTTCTCTACAGCGGGGGAGAATTGTGTTGTTTGCATGGGTTTGTATCCTTTTCGCCATCAGTTCGCTATTAGTTCGCTATCAGATTGATTAGCTGCACCTGCTTGTCCCTAGTCCTATACAAGTGGGTTTTAGGCAACACCTCTATACTCTCCGTAGTTTTCTTCAATGATGGTTAAAACCTTTTTAAAGAAAACATCTTCTGTAAAATTCTGCAGAACATGTTCTCGAATTTGGCGATAGTTCCATTGAATGTTGTTGGCCTTAAGCATTGCCCGATACAAAGCTTCTGGAGACTGACGATAGAAAAAGACCCCGGTTTTCCCAGGTATTTGGGTATCTAACACACCGCCAGCTCCATAGGCAACAACAGGAGTACCACTGGCATTAGCTTCAATGGGTACTAAACCATAATCTTCTAAGGCAGTTACAATGACTGCTTTTGCCCGTGCCATTAGACTCCTACGCTGCTCATCACTCACATGCCCAAGAAATGAGATATTCGACAGAGCAGCTAATTCTAATCTCTCTCTCTCTGGCCCATCACCTGTGATAATCAGCGGCCATCCTAGCCAGTTAAACGCTTCGATCACAATATCTACTCTTTTATAACCTAATAAACGAGATGAAACCAGATAAAAATCTTCCTTTTGGTCAGAAAACTCAAACTGATTTATATCAATTGGATAGTTAACGGTAATAGCAGGTTGTTTATATATCTGCTGAATTCGTTCTGCCACAACGGTTGAATTTGAAATATATAAGTCTGGTTTTTGGGCATGGGTTAGGTCAATTTGTCTCAGTTTTTGAAAAACTGGCTCAATAATGGGCATTAATGCCTTATACCTTCTGTACTGATCAATGTAGGTATGCGTATCCCAAAGAAACCGAGTGATGTTATGGCAAAAGCAAACATGATAGGCATCAGGGCGTTTTATAACAGATTTTGCAAAGCTCGTTGTACTACTAATAATCAGATCATATTTTTTTAGATCCAAGGCTTCAAAGGCTGGAAAGTAGAACGGTGCAAGTAATCTGAAATTTTTGCTGGCACCTGGAATTGCTTGTAGCTTGGTCGTGTAAACGGGCCGTTCTCCAACATCGATTGTATCTTCTGGACTATACAACGAGGTATAAATATCAGCATCAGGAAATTGTCTACAAAGGAGTTCAAATACTCGCTCTGCCCCACCTTTTTGCGTCAGATAATCGTGTACCAAAGCCATTTTCATACTAGTCATACTCTAGAAAGGACAACAAAAATTAACCAGCACTATCTAGAGGGAACTAATGAGGCCTTAAGATTAGCCTCATTTTTAAACCTATTAAGCTGTATTTTGGAGAAAACCGGCACAGACTACAAACCAAACAGGCGAAGAATATTAAGACCAACGCTCAAGGGGGACAACACCGCTCCAAATGCATCACTCGCACGAGCTAAGCCAGAACGTTTCACAATGACGGTATCATTCGGACGCAAAGATGGATTAGTATCTTCATTAATACCTTGGGCAAAATCAACTTCGATCTCTCTCTGGGAGACTGTCCCATTAAGATTCAATCGGACTAACGTTACCGTTCCATGTCTAGCCCGATTGTTGAATCCTCCCGCCGCCAATATGGCTTGGTTAAGGGGAGTGTTAGGCGGAACAGTAATATTGCCCGGAGCTTCGACTTCTCCAACAACATTGATGGGAATCGCATCAGGTGAAAAACTTGCCGTAGCTAATTCAGTTATTTCATCCGTATTGAGGGTACTGGCGGTCGGAATAATAATGCGATCGCCATCTTGTAATTGAAGATCTTCACTTAAATCTCCTTCCTTTAAGAGATTCCAAAGGTTGACTGGAACAGTTTGAGATTGATTTGCCTTGCCCAGGCTGTCACCGACTGGGGCCATACTCGATAACAGTGCATCCGGTGAGCGTGGCAGACGACGTTGGACTTCAATCTGGCGAATATCTGCTAGTTGGGTGATTCCACCTGCTAGTTCAATGGCTTGGGTTAGGGTTGGTATGTCGGTCACTGAGCCAGTTGTACTGCCCTCGGCGGCAGAAATGCGATAGGCTCCTGGACGATGTACTTCGCCTGCCACTGCAATTTGAATAGGGCGAGTTTCCAATACACTAATGGTGACAACAGGTCGCTGAACATAGGGTTCAAGACTCTGCTCGATCTGGATTGTTGCCTGTTGTAGAGATAAGCCATCAACATCAATGGCTCCTACTATTGGCATATTTAGACGGCCACTAGATAATATTTTAAACTCTCCACTGTAGTCGGGAATATTGAATACGTCAATTCGTAAATAATCACCAGCGCCAAGAATATAAGACTCTCCTACTGCCAGTTCCATCGCAGCTGATGTATCCAATGCTGGCAAATTTGGTGCGGTGGGCAAGGATAATTCCCCCGGAGACGTAGACTGCGCAGTAGCCGTATGGCTAGCAGATTCTCCTAAAACCAAACAAACCAGAGTCAACATAATCAGGAATCGCCCTCTAGGCGCGTCTGTAAAGACAGTGGAAAAACTTTTTTTCATGGTTACTGTCAACAAAAAATAGCAACATCTGAACCTTCTAAGCAATTAAACAACTACTTATGACAGATGCAAAACTGCATACATAACTCTCCCCTAAACAGGTATGAGTATTTAATCACGGAAAATATGAACAACAGTGACTCAGAACTTCGCGCTAAAGGCACTGCAGAGCTGACCTCCATGCACGTACTGGCGTAGCACGATTAAGGTCACAAACATCTAACAGCCTGTGGCTCAGGCTCTACTATCTATTAGGTTGATTAATTCTTCTCTCAGTACAGATTCTAGATGGAATGATTAAATACAGGGCACAAATAATATCTAGCCTGATCTAGGTATCCAGGAAACGGCGACTCATTAACGGTCAGCATAGCCGCTGCTGATTTAGAAACAGTGTTAGCTTTTAGAAGCTTAAATACAGAGCATAAATAATGTCTAGCCTTGTGCAGCTGCTTGGGAAACCACGACGATCCATCAATCACAAATGCACATATTCATAAAATGTACCTTGCACTACAGGAAGGAAGTTTCTTTGCTCAAAATAAAAACTTCCAGCTGGACTCAAAATAGAATATGTGTGAAAAGTTATCCTCTAGGGAGCTTCAAAAACTACAGCAGATAAACAGTTTGAAGCACTAAGCGTTAGCGTTTAAGCTTTATGTATCTATACAATAGCGCAAACTTTAAAAATGAACCACATAACTTTATATTGTTATTGCATATTTTTTGTAAAGCTCTAAATCTCTTGGTCGATGGCAATGTTCTAGTTTAAGTAATTGATATTAGCTCAAAGTCAAGCTGATGTTGGGCTAGGCCGATAAAAACAAGGCGGTTATTTCCTTGGCTATTGCCGGTGATAAAATCTCTGCCTATCGAGAGTGCCTAGGGGTATCGTTCACCGTGCATACACATCAAGCCGGATGATAGGGTCTCCATTTTCTGTTGATGGGCAAACGGGTGATCTCAAAAAAGATCCTGGGTCGTCATTAGCGTGAAAAAAGTTTGAAATAAATGGTTTGCATGGTTTCTTTGACTGGAAACAACAAGTAGGTGAGGGGATTGATGGTGACAATGATGTTGCGGATGTCTCTTTTGACTAAGGCAACAATGGCCCCGGCTACCCAATCGGCGGACATGACCCCGACTGGATTCAGCTGGCTCTTAAAGGGGCCCAACACCAGCTTACGGATGACGCAGGGGGCATCCTGACGACGTAGGGTGATCAAATCTCCCAGCAGTCGTTTTGAGGTTTCATAGAGGGGGCTAAAGGCTGGGTTTACTTCCGCTTCGGAGGTATTGACCCACAGTTCTTTGGTGGCGGGACCGAGGCGATTGTCGACGGTGCCTAAAAACACCTCCATCAGTCGCCAGGCCGATAGAGCATTGACCTCAAGGGATGTGGCGATCGCATCTGCCGACCGGGCCCCTTGGACATTCACCCCGTGGTTAATCACCAGGATATTAACCTGATTTAGCATGGGCTTCAGGTCCTGTTCCTGGCCGGGGATCCAGGCAACCACCTGGGTGGCCCCGGCAATCACTGCATCGGCGGAGCGGCTAAGGGCAATGGGTTTTGCCCCCTGGGCCGCCAGCTGTTTAATCAGGGCTCGGCCTAAAGTACCAGAGGCTCCAGTGACGGCTACCGTTTTGCCCTTGAGGGATAGGGCGGTGCCTAGGAGCTTGTCCGATAGGGTGAAGTAACCGGCATAGTAGGCATTGGTCTCATCAAAGTGGTGCCGCCAGTGGTAGGTGCGATTCACCAGCCATAAACCGGGTGGGGTTTTGAGGGGGCCTGGCTCGTGGGTGAGGTCCGTGGCGTGGAGTAAGCCCTGCGATCGCAACAACGCCGCCACCAAAAACCCAGTCCCATAGAGACAGCCCAACCAAAATCCCCACAGGGGAGTCAAGAGGGCCACCATCGCCATCACCGCCATCATCACCAGGGACTCAGGCACATCGTTATATAGCTGAGCCTTTTGATAGAGTTCCTTACTCACGGGGGTAAAGTCTTTGCGATAGGCCTTATGGTGCCAATTATGCAGGCGCATCAGGGGTGACCAAACATGGCTAGCCACATGGTAGCTATCCCGCACCATCTCCACCGCAAATACAGACACCAGACCCCACAGCCCCTGAATCATCCAGGTCGTGTCTGGGTCTCCTAAAACATGCACCACAAGATTTTCCTCTGACTTAAGCCTCTACGGTGACACCGCGCCAGAACGCGACATAGCCCTTAATGTTGCTGGCAGCCTCTTTGGGTGCGGCATAGTACCAAGCCGCATCCTTATTTTGTTGGCCATCAACGTCAAGGGAGTAGTAGTTGGCCAGCCCTTTCCAGCCACAGGTAGACGTGGTGTTACTGGGCTTGAAGTAGTCCATGTTCAGGGCCTCAGGGGGAAAATACTGATTCCCCTCAACCACTTCACATCGATCACTTTCAGCCAGTACAGCCCCATTCCAAATTGCCTTGGGCATCGTTCCTATCTCCCCAATGGTTTGATCAATGTTTCGATATGTATCGTAACTGATGGTAAATCTTATTTGGCCTGGAGGGAAGGGCCATAGCTATTAGTGGGGGGCAACTGCCCTAACCCTGACCCGGTGACTTTTGCTCGACCTTTTGTTCAGCTTTTTGTTTTGCCCTTTGTTTCTCCAAATACTCAATTATCTTGCTAGCAATATCAATCTCCGTAGCCCGCTCAATGCCCTCTAAACCCGGAGATGAGTTCACCTCGATGACCAAGGGTCCCTGGCTGGCCCGCAGCAGGTCCACACCAGCTACCTGCAGCCCCATGGCCTTAGCTGCCCTAACGGCCGTATCCCGCTCCTGCAAACTGAGCTTGACCCGACAAACCTTCCCGCCGCGATGGACATTAGAGCGAAATTCACCGGGGGCGCCCTGACGTTTCATCGCAGCCACCACCTGGTCATTCACCACAAAGCATCTCAGGTCCTGCCCTTTGGCCTCCTTGATATACTCCTGCACCAAAATATTGACATTCAAACCGCGAAACGCCTCAATTACCGATTTCGCCGCCTGGTAGGTTTCCGCCAACACCACTCCGATCCCCTGGGTCCCTTCCAGCAGCTTGATCACTAGGGGAGCCCCCCCCACCAGCTCAATCACCCCCTCAATATCTTTGGTGGAATGGGCAAACCCCGTGACTGGTAGCCCCACCCCCTCTTTAGACAACAATTGTAAACAGCGCAGCTTATCGCGGGAGCGGGAAATCGCCTCAGACCCATTGGCACTCAACACCCCCATCATTTCAAACTGGCGCACCACCGCTGTGCCATAAAAAGTATAGCTGGCCCCAATCCGGGGGATCACCGCATCCACGTTAGTCAGGGGTTCGCCCTGATAAATCAACTTGGGACAGTCGGCTGTGATGTCGATATAACAGCGCATATGGTCAATTATTTTCATAATATGACCCCGTTTATTGCCCGCTTCCAGCAGCCGACGAGTGGAGTATAGAGATGCATCGCGCGATAGCACAGCAATTTTCATAGCAAGCTCAGAACGAGGTAGAGGCAGTGGGCTATCAGCCAGATGATTCCACCCACTATGATTCCACAGAGTGAGTGAGGAAGGAGGGCTGGCGACGCAGCAAAAACGAATTCCCCGGATCGACTAAACAGCGATCGCGAATGGCCTGCCGCCCCAGCAACATGCGAAACCCCATCTCATCCCGATTGGTTAAGGTCAGCTCTATGGGCCAAATTGATCCCCCTAGGGACAGGGTGGTTAGCACCACGGGCCGTTGTTCCTGGTGTCCTCCCGAATCAGTCACCAAGCGTTGGCACAGCAACGTCGCCTCGGCCTGCACCAGTTTTGAATCATCATGCTGAACCGGAGCAATATGGAAACGTACTTTTTGCCCGCCCTCCGTCTCAAACTGCTCGATATTGAGGGCATGAATGGAGGAAGAACGGGCCCCCGTGTCCACCTTGGCCTTAATTCTGTCAATACCCAACTCGGGCAACATGACCCATTCACGCCAACCAATCAGTAATAAGGGTTGGGCATCCATCTATTCACCGACTCCAAGCCTGTAAAGGCTCAGTATCTAATACCATGGCTAACAAGGGAGTAAATCCCGCTCATATTCCACCATAAAGACATTGGAATAGAGATTAGCAATGATTTGCTTACCCTCCTGGGTGAGAGCCAGGTAGCGCAAACTATCATGAACGTAATGGTGGACAACATTCCAATAAAACTTGGGATAGTTGCTGCGCAGATCGTGGGGAGTGACGTAGTTCAGCTCTTTATTTTGGCCAGTTTCTTCAAACTCATAGAAGAGGGCGCTAATTTTTTTCAGATAGCGTGGATCGCTGAGTTGACCAATTAAATCCGCCGCCCGAATCAGCCCAGGATAGTTGTTGGTATCCTGATGATCTTCTTCCTTGGGCACCGGAAACCGCGTCAACTCAATATTGTTTTTGATCCGCTTTGCATCAATGCGCTGATTGTTGCCAAACCGTTCTTCCACAAATAGTTTGCCCCGGTCCACATGGTAGGGCGTTAGGGCGGCATCGGTGGCCCCAGGGTCGAGTTGGACCATTTCTCCTCTACCGGTGGCGTAGCGATTTTCGTAATCCCGATCATCACGACATACGCCTTTGACATAGCCAATGTCGTGGCACACCAAGGAAATGATGAAATGGAGCCAGTCTTCGGCACTCACCCCCCCTTCACGGGTGTGCTTACCCCGCAAAATCTCTTGGCCCACCAGGGTAACTAAAATCGTGTGCTCCACGTTGTGGTAAAGGGCATCACTATTGGCGATGTTTTCCAAGGCCATGCTTCCAGCCCAGGCAATAATTTCTTCGTAGTCATGGTGCAGCCCACCATAGGTGCGTCGATAGCCAAACCGTATTTTTTCAACGAAATCAGCGATCAGAATCTCGGTGGCATTAAACATGGTATGGACTGCCTTGATGGAGGGAAATAAATGCACAGCGTTTAAGCTGAGCTAACGCTAGCACACTGTTAGGCTACCCTTGAATACGCCAAAGGTCCTGTAATGATATGCCTGCGTAGCCTAGATTGTGTAGGGTTTTCTAGATGGAAGTAAGTACGTAACTATGTCAGTCGTTCTAAACCATATCCAGGTAAACCCTGGGGTTTCTGCATGGACCCTGATTGATAAGTTTGGGACTGAGTAAGTTTGGGATAGATACCTGATTGGACATCCGCTCGATAGACGGTTGTGATATCTGCGAAATCCTTGGGGTTAGCTTGTCAGATAAAACTGGCACCGACTGTGATCACAGTCATCCTGAATTACGCCATAATGACAGCAGGTTTACATTTTCTTAAGATTTCCCGTATTGGGTTGGTCTTGTAGTAGTTCTGGTGATTGCTAGTCTGTGACGTATCGAAATTTTCAAGACGATCCTTCCATTCAAGACGACCCTAATGGTCAGAATGCCCTTGGCACATCTGGCACATCTAACGAGAGTTCTGGGGAAATATTTGGGGAGCGCTCCCTAAATATTTTTGGTGGCACTCCTGCAAATAGCGCCATGCCCAAGCGCTCGGGCCTATCCGGAGTCAGGGGAATAGGTCTGGGGTTGCTGCTGGGGATAGGGGTTTCCCTGTTGGGGGGACGACTACTATCGCGGCCAACGGCGGCACCGACTGAGACCAACGCGGCTGGGGCTGACACATCAACGGCCCCTGGGACTGCCGCCAGTGTGACCGTACAGCAAATCCAAGCCGCCACCATTCAGCAATCTTTAAAGGCGACGGGAACGGTGCAGGCCTTTGATTTACTGCAGGTGTCGCCCCAGGTGGGCGGGCTGCAAATTCGGGAGGTGCGGGTACGGCAGGGAGACCAGGTGACGGCCGGACAGGTGCTAGCGGTGTTCGATGACTCGGTGCTGCGGACTCAGCTGGCCCAGGCTGAGGCCAACTATGCCCAGGCCGAAGCCGAGGTGGTGCAAAAGCAAGCTTCCCAGGCCCAGGCCGAAGCCACCGCCGCTGAAGCCCAGGAAAACTTTGACCGCTACCAATCCCTCTATGACCAAGGGGGAATCAGTGAGGAACAGCTCAACAGCCGTCGGACCCATGCGATTACGGCAAGGGAAGCCGTCAGTGTTGCCCAAGCAGAAGTGCAGAGTGCCCAGGCTGCCGTCAATAGTCGCAGGGCTGAGATTAATCGATTGGAAACTCAGCTAGGACAAACACTGGTCATCGCCCCCGCCAATGGCCAGATTGCTGAACGTCAGGCCAAGGTTGGGGATACCCCATCTACGGGCAGCGCCCTGTTTACGATGATTCAAGATGGTTTATTAGAGCTAGTGGTGGACCTTCCCCAGCGACAGCTAGCGGCGGTTCAGGTGGGGATGCCGGTGAAGATTAGCTCCTCCTCCAATGACCAGATCAGCCTGTCAGGGGTGGTGCGCTCCATTGACCCCCAGGTGAATCAGCAAACGCGACAGGCGGCGGTCAATATTAGTCTGTCAGCCAATGGCCAATTGCGCCCGGGCATGTTTTTGCAGGCTGAATTTATGACGAGCCAACGGACAGGCATGGTGCTGCCCGCTAACGCCATTCTGCCCCAGGCAGACGATAGCTCTAGGGTGTTTACGGTCAACGATGACGACCAGGCGGAACTTGTGACCGTCACGGTGGGAGCCCGACTGGCGGCCACAGATAGTCAACCGGAGCGGTTAGAGATTTTGTCGGGACTGGATGAGGGGATGCAGGTGATCGTGGAAGGGGCTAGCTATTTACAGCCCGGTGACCGGGTGTCAGCGGTGCCGTCTCCTTTTTCTCAATCTGAAACAAAGGCCATCCCCAACCCAGCGGAATAACCGGAGAAACCCCATGAATTGGAATATTTCTGAGTGGGCCATACGCAGGCCAGTGCCGACACTGGTGCTATTTTTGGTGCTCACCCTGTCGGGATGGCTGTCGTTTACTCAGCTGGGTATTGATGCCAACCCAAACATTGACATTCCAGCGGTGATTGTCACGGTGAATCAGCTGGGGGCTGGTCCAGAGGAGATGGAAACCCAGATCACCAAAAAGGTGGAAGATGCGGTGTCGGGCCTTGGCAACATTGATAATGTCAGCTCCACGGTGACCGATGGGAACTCCACCACGGTGATTAGTTTTGACCTGGGGGTGGATACGGAACAGGCCACGAATGATGTGCGAGATGCCGTGACGCGGGTGCGGGATGACCTGCCCCAGGATGCCCAGGAGCCCCAGGTGCGACGGTTAAAGTTTGAGGGGGGACCGTTTCTGACCTATACGGTGAGTTCCGCTACCCGCTCGGTGGAAAATCTGAGTGATTTGGTGGACCGCACCATTGCCACAGAACTGTTGTCGGTGAAGGGGGTGGCCCAGGTACAGCGCTTTGGTGGGGTGGATCGGGAGATTATTGTTGACCTGGATCCGAATGAGCTAGATGCCCTGGGTATTACGGCCACCCAGGTGAATGAGCAGGTACGTCGTTCAAACATTAATTTGCCCGGTGGGCGCAGCAACATTTTAGGCCAGGAGCAGGGGATTCGCACCCTAGGCAGTGCTGCCACGGTGGAGATGTTGCAAAGCCTGGGGGTTAATCTGCCCGACGGCGGTACGGTGCCGATCCAAACCTTGGGCCGGGTGCATGATGATTTTGGCGAGGCGCGACAGTCGGCCTATTTGGATAATCAGCCGGTGGTGTCGTTTTCTGTGTTTCGCAGTAGTGGCAGTTTGCTGGTGGAGGTGGAGGATGGTGTGAAGGATGCGATCGCATCCCTCACCGACACCCTAGACGACGTCCAGTTCGACCTGATCTACACCCGCGCCACCGATGTGCGCAATTCCTACAAGGCCTCCATTGAGTCACTGATCGTGGGTTCCATCCTGGCGGTGCTGGTGGTCGGCGTATTCCTGCGCAACTGGCGCACCACATTAATTACCGCCACCGCCCTCCCCCTCTCCATCATCCCCACCTTTCTGGTATTGAAATACCTGGACTATACCCTCAACAGCATGACCCTGCTGGCCCTCACCCTAGCGGTGGGCAACCTGGTGGATGACGCCATCGTAGAAATCGAAAACGTGGAGCGCCACATCGCCATGGGCAAACCCCCCATGCGCGCCGCCATGGACTCCACCGCCGAAGTGGGCCTAGCGGTGGTCACCACCACCGCCACCATTGTGGCCGTGTTTTTACCCGTGGCCTTTATGGGGGGGGTGCCCGGTCAGTTTTTCCAACCCTTTGGGGTGACCGTGGCCGTCTCCACCATGTTTTCCACCCTGGTGGCCCGGCTGATGACGCCGATGATGGCGGCCTATTTATTGAAGCCCAAACCCATTGATGCCCAAGCATCCCATCAATCCGATGGGTATCGCGTGGGGGATATTTACGTGCCCAAGGGGTTGCTGCCCTACTTCCGTTTAGTGCGGGGAGCGCTGCGGCACCGGGTGTTAACCGTGGGCCTGGCGGTGGGCTTTTTCATTGCCAGTCTGATGTTGTCGCGGTTTATCCCCACCAGCTTGTTTGCCGCCGGGGATACGGGACTGTCTAACTTAAGTATTGAGCTACCCCCCGGTAGCACCCTGGCCAAAACGGAGCTGGTCACCCAGTACATTAGCGATCAGCTCAAGACCCATGGGGCGGTGGACAATGTATATGTTTCCCAAGAGCCAGCTCAAGCCTCGGCCGTAGCCCGGCTCCAGCCCAAGTCCCAGCGGGTATCACGGGAACAGTTTGAAAACGACATGCGCCAGATGTTTAAGCAGATCCCTGGCACCCGCATTAGTTTTGAAAACCAAGGCGGTGCGGGCGGCGGTGGCAAAGCCTTAGAAATTACCCTGCGCAGCGATAACCCGGCGGCATTGAAGGCCTCCTCCGATGCCTTAACCCAGGAAATACGTCAGATTGCTGGGTTGGTGGAAGTCAGCTCCAGTGCCAACCTAGTGAAACCCGAGATTTTAATTCGTCCCGATGCTCAACGGGCGGCGGATTTGGGGGTCACTGTGCGAGACATTGCTAGTACAGCATCCCTGGCCACCTTGGGGGATGCGGAATCGGACCTGGCAGAGTTTGACGTGGGGGACCGGCTAATTCCCATCCGGGTGCGGTTGGCCTCGGAATTTCGCAATGATCTCTCCACCTTAGAAAACCTCAAGGTGCTCAACAACCGAGGGCAACTGGTGCCCCTGATTGCGGTGGCCGATGTGGACTTTGGCAGTGGTCCGGCCCAGGTGGATCGGCTGGATCGATCGCGCCAGGTCACCATTGGAGCCAACCTGGATGGCATTACCCTGGGGCAAGGTTTGGAACAGATTTACGCCCTACCCGCCTTTGTTAATTTGCCTGAAGGTGTGTCCCAACAGCCCTCCGGCGATGCGGAAATCATGCGGGAGGTCTTTAGTCGGTTTGGCATTGCCCTGGCCACGGCCATTGTCATGATCTATGCCGTGCTGGTGCTGTTGTACAACAGCTTTATCTATCCCTTTGCGGTGATGGTGGCCCTGCCCCTGTGCATTGGTGGGGCACTGCTGGGATTGATGATTGCCCAAAAGCCCCTGGGGCTATTTGCCCTAATCGGCATGGTGCTGTTGATGGGACTGGTAACCAAAAATTCAATTTTGCTGGTGGACTATGCCCTGATGGCAAAGGCAAAAGGGATTTCTTTGCGGCAGTCGGTGATTGAGGCGGGACTGACCCGACTGCGACCGATTTTAATGACTTCGATTTCCACCATGGCGGGCATGGTACCCATTGCCATGGAATGGGGAGCCGGTGGCGAAACCCGTAGCCCCATGGCGATTGCCGTCATTGGTGGATTTTCCACAGCGACGCTGCTAACACTGGTGGTGGTGCCCGTGTGCTTTACCTTGATTGCCCAGTTTAATGATGGGATTGGCTCCCTATTGGGACGATGGACGGGGTTGGGTAATGACCGCGAGACTGGTCAACCGGAACCCATGACCACGGGCGTTAAATAGGCTGTGGTTGGGCCAAAACAGACCGCCCTGGGATAAATGCCGCCCTAAGCATGGGCAATGTTAGATAAAGTCTCGAACAAATGAATTCCCGTGGGTGAAAATTTCGTAAATTCACCGCCAAATGCTCCATGATTTCCCTGATGTGTAGTTAAGTTAAGCATAGGGATTTATGCCCGTACTGATGCCATACAGATGCCCGTACTGATGCTAAACGTATCTGCTGCGGGGATAGATATCCATGGTTATGGGTAATTTTATCGATTTAATTTATCCATTAGATTCGCGTTTCTGTTCATCTTTCTCAATCATTTAATTTCCATCATTTAATATGACCTCCCCTCAACCTACTAATTCAACCTCTCAACAGGCACCCGTTGAGCAATCGGCACCCGTTGAGCAACCGGCACCCATTGAGCAACCGACACCCATTGAGCAACCGACACCCGTGGCTCAACAGGCACCTGTTGAGCAATTGGATAAACCGTTGGCGGCTCCACATCCTGCCCATTTGCCCCAGAAGAAAAAAGGGACCGGCAAGGCTTGGTTGATGATATTGACATTTTTGGGTGGGGGTACTTGGTTGGCGTTATTTGTGGCCGGCATGGTGACCTTAGGCGGCGTACCCTTTTCAGTTGTTAGCCGAGTGTTGGCTACTCCGGATACCCGTAGAGCGTTATTTACCTTCAGGGCAACCCACCTCCATGACCTGATGAACGATATGGGTATCGAGGAGGAAATTAAGCAGTACCACAGCAAGCATATTAAAGACCCCGTGGAGTTGGACCAGCATATTCACCAAGTTCTCTATAATTGGACCCGCTATGTGGGTGAAAATTATGTGGTAGGGCCGAGGGGAAAACTGATTCCGAAAACCTATGACATCGTTGATGAAATCTATGAATGTCCTGAATGTTAGAGCCACACACCTGGGGCAGTCAAAGCATTAGAACGCATTACGAATGCCAAAGGCTTGCTGGACGGGGGGTTGTAAAAAATAGTAGATATAAAAACCACTGAAGGCAATAGAAGCCAGGCTGATGGGGCTTAGGAGCAGCAGTCCGCCCAGGTTGCCAAAGATGCCTAGGGCTTGTAATCCCAGGTTTAGGTACCAGGCCCAGGATTTTAGGGCCCATAGCCCCACTGCGATCGCAGCATTGCCGATGGCCATCACCAGAAAAATGCCCCCCAGCACCTTGGGGAAGGTTTCGGGTACCCCCGCCGGTAGCTGATCTAAAAAGTCCGACATCTCAGCATCGAGGCGCATTTCACCAAGAATCAGCTGGCCCAGGAAAAAGGTGCCCACACTGATTAGGGCGAGGAAAAGGGCTACGAGGCCATCAATTACTGCCAGGACTGTCACACCGATGGGCCGTTGCATAATTTTCACTAACTACACCTACTTGTAATTCAAGGTATATCAAAATTGCTAGGTATAATCATGGCTGCCTATGCGTAGGAATTTAGCCTGTTATGCAGTTTGCTTCTGTTATTGCCGCCGATTTGTCCGTCCGCTCTGCCCAGGTAGAGGCCGCGCTGGAACTGCTAGAGACCGGGGCAACGGTGCCGTTTATTGCCCGGTATCGCAAGGAAAAGACGGGGGAGCTGGATGAACGGCAGCTGCGGCAAATTGAGGAGCAGTTTGCCTACCTGACGGAGCTGACGAACCGCAAGCAGACAGTGCTGGAGTCGATTGAGAGCCAGGGTAAGCTGACACCGGAACTGCGCGATCGCATTACTAAATGCATGGTCAAAACAGAGCTGGAGGACCTGTACCTGCCCTATCGGCCCAAACGTCGCACCCGGGCCACCATTGCCCGCGAAAAGGGGTTAGAGCCCCTGGCAGAGCAGATTGCCCAGCTGAATAAAACTGGCGAGGCGGTGAAATCCCTGGATGACCTAGCGGCAAACTTTATTACGGATGAGGTACCCGATGGGGCGGCGGCCCTGCAGGGGGCATCTGACATTTTGGCGGAGGGGATTGCGGAGCAGTCGGACCTGCGGGCCTATGTACGTCAGACCCTACTAAAAACAGGGGTATTTAGCTCCTCGATTAAGCCGGACTATCCCGAGGGCAGCACTAAGTATGAGATGTATCGGAACTATGAGTGTGCGATCGCAAAACTAGCCCCCCACAATTTACTGGCCCTACTGCGGGGAGATAAGGAAGGCATCCTCAAGGTCAACCTCATCGGGGACGAGGACAAAATTCTGGAGCATCTGGCATACAGCCAGATCCGCACCAAGCAGGCCAATGTGGGACAGTTTTACCAGGCCGTGATAAAAGACGCCTTCTCTCGGCTCATGAAAACCTCCCTCACCAATGAGGTAATTTCCGAGAAAAAAGCCTGGGCCGATGGAGAATCCATCGACACCTTTGCCGTCAATATCAAAAATCTGTTGTTGGCCGCTCCCGCCGGGATGAAACCCACCCTGGGGGTGGACCCTGGCTTTCGCACAGGTTGTAAAGTCGCCGCCATTGACGGCACCGGCAAGTTCTTAGAATACAAACCAATTTTTCCCCATACGGGTAAACCAGAAGCAGCAGCCAAGATTCTCACAGAGATGATCAAGCGCCACCATATTCAGCTGATCGCCATTGGCAATGGCACCGCCAGCCGAGAGACCGATGCCTTTGTCGCAAATGTGATCCGAGACCTAGACCCCAAGCCCATCAAAGTGATGGTCAATGAGTCCGGGGCATCGATTTATTCCGCCAGTGAAGTGGCCATATCTGAATTTCCTGACCTGGACATCACCGTGCGGGGGGCCATCAGCATTGCCCGTCGGCTCCAGGATCCCCTGGCAGAACTGGTGAAAATTGAACCCAAGTCCATTGGCGTAGGCCAGTATCAGCATGATGTGGACCAGAAGCAGCTGAAGCAAAAGCTAGACGCCACAGTGGAAAGCTGTGTGAACTATGTTGGGGTGGATTTGAACATCGCCTCCCGCGAGCTGCTCACCTATGTGTCGGGGGTTAGTTCAGCCATTGCCAACAACATTGTTGCCTATCGGAATGAGCATGGGGCATTTTACAGTCGGCGACAGTTGCTCCAGGTGGCAAAGCTAGGACCCAAGGCCTATGAGCAATGTGCCGGATTTTTACGCATTCGGGATGGAAAAAATCCCTTAGACAATACGGCGGTACATCCCGAGAGTTACGACACGGCAACAACAATTTTAAAGGATAAAGGTGTAGACCTAAAGGCGGGGCTGAGGGAGCTAAACTTAGCGAATTTAGACCTGCAGCGATATGTGACCGATGCGGTAGGACTGCCCACCCTGCGAGACATTGTGAAAGAACTAGAAAAACCGGGGCGGGATCCACGGGCCGAGTTTACCTATGCCAGCTTCCAGGAAGGGGTGAATGAGATTTCGGACCTGAGGGAAGGCATGGTCCTGGAAGGGGTGATCACCAATGTGGCCAACTTTGGGGCGTTTGTGGATATTGGGGTGCATCAGGATGGGCTGGTGCATGTGTCGCAACTGGTGAATCGGTATGTGAGCGACCCGAAGGACGTTGTGCAGGTGGGGCAGGTGGTGAAGGTGAAGGTGTTGGAAATTAATCAGGAGTTAAAGCGGATTGGGTTGAGTATGAAGGCGGTGGACGGGGACAGCGGGAAAGCTGCCCCGCAGCCGAGTGGGAAGCGGGCGGTGGAGAAGGCGTTGCCGAAAGCAGCTAGTTTGGGGGATTTGCAGATGAAGTTTAGTCGCCCGAAACGGCGGAAATAAATTTATCGAACACCAAAGCCGAATGCCGTAAACCTAATGCTTCTAGACTGACACTCCCCCTTTTTCTCAAGACTTTGCGATCTACTAAGGATGGTTAGTTCTCTCTCCTAGGAAAGATTATTCCTAACGCCGCTGTTAGTAACCCTAACGCCATGGCTGGTTCCGGCGTACTCATGGGTTCATTGCTTAGGTGAGCTGACAGGACGGCCTGGGTAGCGGATATTTCTACTGCCACCAATTCGGCCTCAACCTTACCTAAGGCATAGGCCGTCTGGATTTTTTTCCCAATCTCCCCATCCCCCACAGCCAAGGCATCAGCCGAAATATCAGCAGTAATGGCCCCCTGGATTTTTTCCCCAATCTTCCCATCCCCCAAAGCCAAGGCATTAGCCGAGACATCAGCGGTAATGGCCCCACTGAGCACCGCCGTGTCACTACTGGCAATATCACCAATACTACAGTTACTAGGACTATAGGCCGCTTCAATATCGGTGTTACTATCCGTTGGTCGACCGAAGTCTTGGACCCAGTAACTATCAAAGTTCGAGCTGCCATTGGCACCAGGCGCTGGATCAAAAAACAACCCAAAACCCACATCAACATAGTTTGGATTAAGTAAATTAACCCGATGTCCGGGGCTATTGAGCCAATCCGCTACCACGTCTTCAGCCGAGTTATATCCGGCTGCAATGTTCTCGGCCGCTGAACTAAATCGATAATTCGTAGCCCGAATTCGACTAGCGACGGTCGACAAACCATCAGGACTGGTATGGGCAAAGTAATCCCTATTGGCCATGTCCTCCGCATGGCCCTGGGCCATCTGACCCAGTTTACGAGAAAACCGTAGTGTGGAAACCCCATGGTCAACACGCACTTGATTGGTTACCGCCAGCAGGTCATTAAAAATAGCCTCTAACTCGGTGTTACAGGATGGTGTGGATACGGCTACGGGTGTTGCTTTTGGTGCTGTTGTTTTCGGAGTACTGTCATTGCTATTGCTTCCACCGCCGCCCCCACCTCCACACCCCGTGAGCATGACACCGATCAATAAAATACTGGCTAACGATCTAAACCCCATGAAAATTCTGTCGAAACGGCTTGAGTCAAACTTTTGGTAGAACCCCGTAAACAGCCACCTCCCCTCTGGAGCGGTGTTAAACTGGAATGGTGTGAGACGAACCTGCCAACGATAAGTTTGAACAATTAATTTAGTTTTATCGACCGTTGCACTACTACATAGGGGTGGTTATGATTCATCACCTCTCCTTCAGTGGAAGTCACACCATCGGAGATTACCCAGTCGGAGATTACCTAGTCGGAGATTACGGAGATCTGGAAAATGACTTCAATAGCTACATTCGGCGCAGGCTGCTTTTGGGGGACAGAACAAGCATTTCGCCAACTCACCGGCGTCACCCATACCTCGGTGGGCTACATGGGGGGACATTTTGAAAATCCCTGTTATTTAGATGTGCTCTCTCGCATTACGGGCCATGCTGAAGTGGCCCAGATCAGCTACGATCCAGCGGTGATTAGCTATGAAACCCTGTTAGCAACATTTTGGCAGATTCATGACCCCACCAGTTTCCATCGACAGGGAGCCGATCGTGGAGAACAATATCGTTCAGTAATTTTCTATCACACCGATGAACAGAGACAGTGGGCTCATCAGTCAAAACAGTCTATGGCCAGTCATTACCCTAAGCCCATAGTTACTGAAATTGTTGCGGCATCAGCCTATTGGCTAGCGACAGAAGAACATCAACAGTATTTTGAGAAGAAAACAGCTAGGAAACTCCTGTGAGTTTTAGCAGTTGTTAAAATATAGGCTCCGAAGAAACACAAACTAATCAACTCTAAAAGAGGCTGATTGGCGATAAAGTGGCGACAACTGTATTTCTTTCAGGTTTAACGATTAGTAAACCCCTACCCTTTTGCTCCAATAGCCCTGTCACTTTGAGTGCAGGTTGAGCCGGTGCTACCTCGACCGGTATAAGTTCTGAATAGGTTCTTAACGAAAAAACGATCCTCTTTTTTCAAGGGTGAATAGCCAAAAAAATAACAAAAAAATAGCCCTGTTAACCTTTAATGGCTAAACAGGACCACTTTACATATAACTATCAGGGCAGAAAACTCAGACGCCGAGTAATTGCCGCTAGATAATGAACTTGAACCTACTTGGACTGGGTATCAAGCTGGTCTAGACGCTCAGCTTGAATATCTTTAACACTCTTGGTCTGGTTATCTAGGTGCTCAAGGCGCTGCTCTTGTAGCTTGTTACCACCGGCAACATCCTTTAACTGATCATCAGACAATTGCTCATCGGAAACGCTCTTGCTTTGCTCTTCCATGGAAGTTACCTCAACGTAGAAACAACGAAAATATTGTCCTGTTGTCAAACATGTAACGCAGGACTTTCCCATCATATCGACCACAACCAAAAATGGTAGTGGTTTCGCTGGTTTCTCAGGAACTTCTAATAGTGGGTTGGAATTCAGAGAGGTTTTTAATGTTTTATTAAGAGATTAGGGCTTATTTGTAATGAGTTCATATTAAACCTCAGGGAATACTGAGAATTTCCTGAGAATTTGTCTTGACAACAGAGTTTTTTATGATCAGTTTTGTTGCATGCATAGAACCTTAGTTTTAATGCTTAGAAGAATCTTAAAAATAGGCTAAACCTAGGTGCAATCGTGACCAATTTTGCTTGGGAGTTGAAGTGATGCTGAGAATAGTCTAAATGTTTCTTAACATTTATAAAGCCTGGGGTTAGATGGATTTTGATGAGTACGATGGATAATGGAGTTCCAAGCTTGGAAAAGGGATAGTTGATAGATGGGTGATAGTAGTATCTTTCGTCAAGAAGCGTTAGAGAGATTGTCTTCGCCAGAGCAGCTGGATCAGCTGATGCAGATTGTCTCTCCCCGTAGTTGGCTGCCGTTGGCCACCATCGGTGGGTTGTTGGGGGCAGCAATTTTTTGGGCTTGTGCAGGTCGTATCCCAGTCACCACCAGTAGCCATGCTATTTTGGCCTATGCCGAGGGTGACTCGGGAGAACTGGTGGGGGTGGCCTATTTCCCGACGGGGGAGTTGGCTCAGATTGAACTGGGTATGGACGTACTGCTGATTCCTGATGTGGAAGGGAACAAGCAAGCCGCTGGTGGCATAGAGGGGAAAGTGAGCAAAGTATCTTTACCCTCGGTGATGACCTTGGATGGTGTCCGGCAGCTGGAAGATCCGGCAGCAGATACGACGATTGAGGTCCTCATAGAGCTGACGCCCGATTCCAGTACCAGCAGCGGTTATAAATGGTCGGCCAGTAGCTTGAACATGATTCCCCTGGGTGGCATGCATGCCACCGCTCGGGTCACCTTGGATGAAAAGGCTCCACTGTGGTTTGTGCTGCCGTTTTTGCACCAGTCCTAGGACATATGCATAGGTCGAACTTGGAAAAATGTGGGGTAAGCCCATTTTGGGGGTAGCTTTGTCGGTGCGCTCCCTAAACCCCATTTAAAATTCCATTAAAATTCCATGCCGAAGTATCGCTAAGTTAAACATTAGATAACCCACGGTGCTGGAGGGTTCTTGTTTGGTTTGCTGTAGCCAGGTTTCGATTAGGGCTGATAGTGGCTGAGTCCCTAGCTGTTGATAGGTTTCCAGCAATGCCGTGAGCACTCGATCCCCCAGGATATCGTCAGTACCAGGACGGATCAGACAGTGGGTTCTCAAAAGTTGAAAGCACTGAATTGTCTGCTGCTGCTCTGCTTGGCTCAGCTCCTGGGTAATGGCTGCAACCAGGTGCTCCATGGCAAAGGTCATCACCATGGGTTGCAACCCAAATAAGGGCTCCTCTGTAAGAAAATGCTGGGTGATGAGGGAATGCTCGACCAGGTAAGACAGAGCCTTAATCACTCCGGCAGGGTCAGGGTTGAGCAAATGGGTTTGTAGCCGACAGAGGGAAATTGGTTCTTGCCAAATAGCCAACCAAAAGAGAAGTGTTTTTTCCAGGGGTTCAAGCGTCTCAAATTGTTGTTGGCAGAGTAAACGGATGGGATCTGGCAGAATAATTATCTCTTGTTCTAAAAAGGCGGCTGTTTGCCCCCTAAAGACAGTTTGAATCGTCGCGACCACCAGCTTTAGTGCAAGGGGGTTATAGCTGTAGATCCGGGCTAGGTTTTTTAGCTGATAGGTTTGGCCACCACAGCCATGGGCGGCCAGCAGCTGGGTCGCCGCATCGGCGGACAGACCGGCGAGGGGCAAGTGGTAGGCTCGGTTTAAGGTGTGAAATTGAGGGGGTAATGGTTGGCGGCTAATGACTAGTAGACAACTGCCATGGCGAGAGCGAGAAATTCGATAGAGGGGGTCTAAGTAGGTTTGGATTTGGGTCTCGTCTAGATCGTCTAAGATAATCAGTCTACGGTTCTGCATCGTTTGGAGGAGTTGTCGCACCCCCTGATCCACTGTTTCTATGGGACGACCATCGAGGAGGTCCGTGAGTAGGGCCTCCAGAGGCCTATCCATCGAACGCCAGATAATGCTTTCGAACTCTGTTTGTAGTTGTTCCGCCAGGGCTAATGCCAGGGCAGTTTTACCATGCCCCCCCGGGCCGCTGATGTTGATCAACTTTGCGGTTTCCGTGACTATCCAGGTCTGTAGCTGCTCCAACTCTGGCTCCCGGCCGTAAAATTGCTCAATATCTGGGGCCTCTCCCCAATCCACGTTTCCAGGCTTGGGTTCCAACTGCCATGATGGTTCTGCTATGGGTGCAAAAGACAGTTCGGCGATGTCTTGCCAAGTATCAATGCCAATGGTGTGGCAGATGGCGATAAAGGCCTCTTGTTGGATGCGTTCACCGCGCCAAAAGCGACGTAGGGTCGCCCTGGACGTGTGGGCATCCTGCCACCAGCGGGCGGTGCTGGTTTTGGTCCAGCCCCGGCGTTGTCGGGCTTGATTTGCGATCGCAAGCCCCTTTTCCGAAGCCCTAATAGACTGCCCCATACCAACTCCACCTGATTCATCCTGGGTCGGGTTTCCCCTGGTCTGCTCTTATCTCTATTCTGACCTAACCACCCCATTCCCCACTATCGGCAAAATCAATGGGCAAAATCCACCTGAGCCAAAAACTGAGTCAAACTGAGGCCATGAACTGAGCCCAAAACTGAGTCCATGCTGCCCGCTGGCTTGCTTAACCTGGAATCAGTTCACCCTCCTAGAGGTCTTATCATGGTCTATACATCCCTGCCCCAAATCCCTGAGCTGCCCGCTGGTCTATATGTGCTATGCCCTGAACAGCCCCTGGCATTCCCCCTGAAACATACCGCTGTCAAGGCAAAGGTCAGCGGCAATATTTCCCGGGTGGAGGTGACCCACACCTTTGAAAATCCGTTTACCACCATCCTTGAAGCCACCTATGTCTTTCCCCTGCCCGATGAAGCCGCAGTGGATACCATGGTGATTCGGTTTTGCGATCGCACCATCCAAGGCCGCATCGAACAGCGCGAAGCGGCCCAGGCCATCTACGAGCGGGCCAAGCAACAGGGCCAAACCGCCGGACTGCTAGAGCAAGAACGGGCCAATATCTTCACCCAGTCCCTGGCCAATATCCTGCCAGGGGAGGAGATCGAAGTGATGCTCAGCTACAGTGACCAACTGGCCTACAAACAAGGCTCCTACGAGTTTGTCTTTCCCATGGTGGTGGGACCGCGCTACATACCCGGCCACCCCATGGCAGAGTCAGAAACCCATCGAGGATCTGCCCCAGCACCGATGATGCTAAACCAGGATACGGATTTAGTCCCCGATGCCAGTCGCTTAAATGCACCGATTTTGCCCCCTGGGATGCGGTCCGGCCACGATATTCAGGTGACGGTGGACATTGAGACCGGAGGCCATAGTTCCAACCTCATCTCAAACCTCATCTCAAACCTCCAGTCCCCCTCCCACCAAATCGTAGTAGATACCCAGGAAACCCTCACCCGCATTACCCTGGCCCCCAGTGACACCGTGCCCAACAAAGACCTGATCCTGCGTTACCAAATCGCGGGGGATACCACCCACACATCCCTGTTAACCCAGGCCGATCAGCGCGGTGGCCATTTTGCCGTCTATCTGATTCCCGCCCTCAGCTATGACACCACCGCCTACATTCCCAAAGACATGGTGTTCTTAATCGACACCTCCGGTTCCCAGTCAGGAGCCCCCTTAGCCCAGTGTCAGGCCTTAATGCGACGCTTTATTACAGCCCTCCATCCCCAGGACACCTTTAATATTGTTAACTTTGCCAACACTACCCAGCAGCTGGCAAAAGTCTCTTTGCCAAATACCCCCCACCATCGCCAACAGGCCCTGACCTATGTGGATCGACTCCGGGCCGGGGGTGGTACCGAGATGATGCGCGGCTTTAAAACGGTACTCAACTTACCCCAGCTGGACCCTGAACGGATTCGCAATATTGTTCTCTTAACCGATGGCTACATTGGTAACGAGACCCAGATCTTTGCTGAAGTGCAGCGTTCCCTCACCCCGTCTAGTCGTCTCCATAGTTTTGGTGCCGGGAGTTCCGTCAATCGCTTTTTGCTCAATCGGGTGGCCGAGTTGGGCCGGGGCATTAGCCATGTGGTACGCCATGATCAAGCCATTGACCAGGTGGTAGATCGGTTCTTAAACCAAATCAACAATCCGGTCCTTGGAAATCTCTCCCTCCATTGGGAGGGACCTGGCACAGCCCCCAGTTGCTATCCCCTGGCCCTGCCGGATTTATTTGCCGAACAACCCCTAATTTTGTTTGGCCATAAGCCCGATCAACAACCAGGAACGTTACGCATTACCGGTATTGCCGCCGGTGGGCAACCCTTTGAACAATCCTTTGCCGTTGGGTTTGAACCGGCGGGCAATCCGGCCATTGCCCAACTGTGGGGTCGGGCCCGGATCAAAGCGTTAATGAACCAAATGGTGAACGGTGAGACCACCCAAGGGGTGGAGGCCGTCACAGCAACCGCCCTGGCCTATCAGCTGTTGTCCCAGTACACCGCCTTTGTCGCCGTCAGTGATGATGTCCGGGTAGAGCAACCCCATGACGCTGTTGCCGTCCAAGTGCCCGTGCTGATGTCAGAGGCCATGAGCTATGAGGGCGTGTTTGGAGCGGCGGTCAGTGCCCCCCTATCCAGGAGTGTTCCCACACGGACTCGCATGGAGATGCCCACGGCAAAAAAATCAGCGGCGGCCCGGCTGGGGGGACTGTTTCAAAGACATTCTGCCCCCCAATCCGAAAGCCTTGAAGTGGGGCAGGCATTTGCCCCGGCACCGCATGATATGGGCTCGGCTCCATGGCCAGGGACAACAGGGGACAGTTTTGCAGAAGTTGCGGCTGAAGAGCTGGATCTGCCCCTGGGGGCATCCGTCCCCTTAGAAGATGAGGAGCTGAGTGACACTACACTGCTAGAATCTGCCGTCGAGGGGAATCGGGTTGTCAGGGGGTCGTCCCAGCCACTAAAATCCCATCAGCTGCTCCAGATTCTAGAGGCAGACGGTCTTGAGGACCCTGTGCTCGAACAGCTCAAACAATATTTGGCAGATCTAACTCTGATAAATCCCCAGTCAGGAAACCTCGTATTTGAACTGGTGATCCAACAGGGCCGGGTCAAACGAGTAATGCTGGATGAAGCGGCCTCGGCACCGCAAAACCCCGAGGTGATTGAGAAAATTCGTTGCAGGCTCCTCACTTGGCACTGCCCCCAGACCCTCACCGCCCCCTTGCGCTTAGCACTGCGTCTACAGCCTTAAATCTCTGGAGGGTAGACAACAAATGTTTCACAACCCTAGGAGATTTTCGCCTGGCATGGTTGAGTGATGGCCTGGGAGAGAAAAACGTGAACTTCATGGTGTCTAAACACCGATGTTTAGACACCATGGAGTTTCACTCACAAACCCGGTTGCGTTTGCGCAAATAGAGCATTGAAATCATTCTTGACTGATGACTGATTCAGGGTTTCTGGTTTGGAAACCAGATCAAAGGCTTTATTGCGGGCACCAGGTTCTAGCAGTGCCTGCACCACAACTTCAGCCACATCAGCCCGAGGGATGGAAGTAGTCAGGCCCTCCGGTGGATGAGCGAGCAGCACATCATTTTTACTGACCACAAGTTCACGCTGATCACCGGGTTGGTCCAGCAATCCACCCGCTCGAATAATGGTGTAGTCAACCCCCGAGTCAATCAGATACTGCTCTGCTTTACGCTTCCAGATCAAGATATTGCCATTGCCCATGGTGTTGAGAAAATGGTTTTCATCTGTTCCCCCCATGGAACCTACCAGCACAATCTGTTGCACGCCTGCATGTTTAGCCGCATTAATTTGATTTATTTGCCCCTGGTAGTCAATCTGCTCAGGCATTTCCCCGGGTGCGAATGTAAATTCTGGTCGCTGTCCAGGCTGGGCTGGGGGCTTCATTTGCGGCGTTGCACTGGTGAGGATGACTAGAGCATCACAGCCTTCAACGGCAGGAACTAAGCTCTTGGGTTCAAGAATATTACCAAAGAAGAAATTCTGAGTTGAGCCAAACCGTTCTACAGCTTTTTGGGAAGAACGAGCAAAACCTCTGACTGAAAAAGATTCGGAGCGTGATTGAAGTTTTTGAACCACCAAGGCACCGGTTCGTCCAGTTGCACCTGTGACTAGAACTTGAAGCGGATGGGACATGGAAATTGGGGGCATAGGGTGGGCAGTACTTAGTATAAAGACTTTCTGAATTTAGGTATTTTTCTGCAGCATTTACATTTCGTTTTGAGTAAGAACAGTTACAAAATCGGGTGTTCCGCCAGCCAGAAAATCCCCATGGCGATCGACGGTATCGACCTGAATTACCTAAAATTTTTGGTTCAAAGGTTAATTGCAGCCGCTGGACTGTGTTTCTTGGCTGTGGATTTGGCACAATAGCTGAGAGCGCTTAAAGAGGCCCGGCACCATGGATACGGAAATGCCATCGTTTAGCATCGTCATTACCACTTATAACCGGTTGGAATTGCTGAAACGTGCGATCGCAACCGCCCTAGACCAGACCGTCCCCTGCCAGGTAATCGTGGTGGACAATGCCTCCACCGATGGCACCCAGAGCTACGTCGAAAGTCTGGGCGATCAGGTGCTGTACCACCGTAACCCCACCAACGCCAACCACTCAGGAGCCGTCAATGCCGGGGTGGAACTAGCCACGGGCACTTGGATCAAACTAGTGGATGACGACGATTATTTAGCCCCCACCTGCATCGAAACCCTGATCCAAGCCATTAAACAACGACCTGGAGCGGTGATTTGCTCCTGCCAGGCCGTCCAGGTAGATGGTGACGGTCTAGAACTCAGCCGCACCCCCATCACTGGCCCCGGTCAGGTATTTTATATCCCCCAGGCCGACATCCACTACGGCATGTTTCTAGAAGTAGTTCCCTTTGGCACCCCGATCCAGGTGGCCGTACGTCGCGATGCCTTGATCAAATCCGGTGGCTGGGATCTAACCATGACCGGCTTTGACGACATTGACTCCTGGATTCGAGTCGCAGACTACGGCGATGCCCTATTTATTAACAAATGTCTCACCTATCGCACCGTCTGGCCCGGCGGCTACGATCAAAAAATTACCCTACAGCGCCGTCTGGACACTAATATTTTGATCAAGGAACGGATCTACCAGCACATCAGCCCCAAGCATCAAAATAAACTACCTCAGCTCCAGGATATCCGCCAGTACCTTAGCCTCCATTGGATGATCGTCGCCCTCAAGCAAAAGCAACTGTCCACCGCCCTCAGCTTCGGCCTACCGGCCATCTTCTTCCCCAAAGCCTGGCAGTTGCTCCAACAAGCCATCAGGTTTCGTAAACAAATGTCCCTATCCCCCATCGCCAAAATAGTCCTCCAGTAGCTGAGGGTCCCCCGCTCTCCTTTTCCCCTCTTCCCCCTTTCTCCCCTGCCCCCACCTCTCCATGACAGCAACAATCTCCTCCTACCAAGTCGGCGGCAGTCTCCACGCCCAGGCCCCCACCTACATCAAGCGCCAGGCCGACGATCACCTCTATGAGGGCCTAGGACGGGGAGAATTTTGCTATGTGTTTAATACCCGACAAATTGGCAAATCTAGCCTGCGAGTAAAAACAAAATATCGTCTAGAACAGGATGGCGTCCGTTGTGCAGCCATTGACCTGACCAACCTGGGCAGCGACAATGTGACGATGGAAACCTGGTACATGGGAATTGCGGCGGAGCTATGGCGCAGCTTGCGGCTGGGGGGCGACTTTCAGGAATGGTGGAACCAGGGCAATAGCCTCTCAGACGTCCATCGCCTAGAGCGGTTTATGAAGGATATGGTCCTCCGGCAGCTGAAGGCTGACCGCATTGTTATTTTTATCGATGAAATTGACAGTGTCTTAGCTCTACCCTTTGCCGCCGACGACCTGTTTACCCTGATTCGCTACTGCTATAACCAGCGGGTTGACAATCCAGAATACCGCCGCCTGAGTTTTGCCCTATTTGGGGTGGCCACCCCAACGGACCTTTGCCAAAATCCCAACCGCACCCCCTTCAACATCGGTACTGCCATCGAACTCACTGGCTTTACCCTCGAAGAAGCCATGCCCCTAGGCCGTTGGCTAACGCCCACCGTGAGCAACCCAGTGGAAACCCTGGGCTACATTTTAGATTGGACCAACGGTCAGCCGTTTTTGACCCAGAAGCTATGTCAGCTCGTGATCAGTCGGTTAGCCCCGCGCACAGAGGTCTATATTGAGCAGCCTTGGGTGGATGGTCTGGTGCGATCGCAACTGATCAAAAACTGGGAATCCCAAGATGAACCCCCCCACCTCAGAATTATCCAAGATCGCCTCCTCTCTCGCCCCCGGTTAATCAGTCGGTTACTGGGACGTTACAAAAAACTGTTGTCGGGTCAATCCCTATCCCTAGAAGATAATCATCTACGAGAAGAACTATTACTCTCTGGCTTGGTGGTCAAACAAGCTGGGCAGTTGGAGATTCAAAATCGACTGTACCGAGAGGTATTTAACATTCCCTGGATCGACTACCACCTAGCCCGGCTACGCCCCTATTCCCAAACATTTGAGGCCTGGGTGAATTCCGGCCAAAGGGACCGCTCAAGATTGTTGCGGGGACAGTCTCTGATGGAGGCTCAGGTCTGGGCCAAGGACCAACAACTCAGCGATCTAGACTACCGATTTTTAGCCGATAGTGAAGCAATTGACCGACAAGAAGTGCAGCAGGCCCTGGAGTCTGAGCGCCTAAAAGAACTTGAAGCACGGCTGGAGGCTCAACAGCGCAATGTCACCCTGCAGCGTTTTCTGATCGTGGGCATGGGTATGGCATTCGTCAGCATCACCAGCATTGCCATGCTGGCCTACCGGCAGTCGCGACAAACCATGCTGACCCAGCAAGCCAGCCAAAATAACCAAGCCCTGTCCACCAGCTACTATTCTGATGCCCTGTTTAATCAGGACAATCGTTTGTTATCCCTGGTGGAGGCGGTGCGCGCAGGCAAACAGCTACAGCAGTTGCCGGTACCCCAGCCCAGCGTCAAACAACAGGTGGAACAAACCCTCCATCGCACCCTCCAAAGTATTACCGAAGCCAATCAGCTGCGGGGGCATCAGGCCCCCGTCTACGGCGTGGCCTTTAGTCCTGACGGTCAGCACCTGGCTTCGGCCAGCTGGGACAACACCCTCAAACTTTGGCATGCCAACGGTCAGTTGATTACCACCCTGATTGGACATACCAATGCGGTTTGGGATGTGGCCTTTAGTCCCGACAGTGACTACCTGGTGTCCGTCAGCGCCGATGCCACGGCTAAGATTTGGCCCATTGGCTACGACAATAACATCCCCGTGGTTTTGGCCCCACCCGTCACACTGCGAGGCCACAAGGGACAAGTCAATACGGTCGATATTTCTTTAGATAGCCAAACATTGGTCACGGCTGGGGAGGATGGCCATCTAAAATTTTGGGATAGAACCGGGAAGCTGTTGTTAGATATCAAAGCCCATGAGGCCAGCGTTACCCAAGCCATTATTAGTCCCGATGGGTTAATGTTGGCCACCGCCAGTGAGGACCACACAATTAAACTCTGGGAGGCCACCACTGGCCGATTATTGCAAGAACTCAAAGGGCATCAGGCCCCGGTCTATGGCTTGGCATTTAACCCCAGGGGAGATGTCCTCGCCTCCACCAGTGACGACACAACCGTTAAACTTTGGCAGCTGGCGGACAGCGCAGAAGGCTTCGATAGCCCCACGCCGGAGGACCCTGACAAAACCCCAATGATCACCTTAGAAGGTCATCAGGATCGGGTCTGGAATGTTGAGTTTAGCCCCGATGGTCGCCAGCTGGCCTCCACCAGTTGGGATAACACGATCAAACTATGGACCAATACCGGCATTCCATTGACCACCTTAAAGGGCCACGATGCCGGTACCTGGAGCGTGGACTTTAGTCCTGATGGCAAGGTCTTAGCCTCTAGCAGTGATGATGCCACGGTGCGCCTGTGGCAGTTGGATAAAGTTCCCCAAACCCTGCACGGCTACGAGGGTCCCGTGACCGGCCTGGGACTTAACCAACAAATTGTGGCCGCCGGTAGCTGGGATAAAACCATTCGTCTGTGGAACTGGCAGGGGGTGTTGCAGTCGGTTTTGCGGGGCCACACCGACCGAGTTAGACAGATAGCCTTTAGCCCCGATGGACAAACCCTAGCCTCCGCCAGTGAGGATCAGACCGTTAGGCTTTGGCATCCCGATGGGGACTTGCTGCAAACGTTAAGGGGGCATCAAGATCGAGTTTGGGGAGTGGCCTTTAGCCCGGACGGCCAGGAAATTGCGTCCGCCAGCTGGGACAAAACCATCAAGGTCTGGCGCACCACGGGGGAACTGGTGCGTACCCTGCGAGGACATCGAGACCGAGTGTATGGCATTGCCTACAGTCCCAATGGCCAGTATCTGGTGTCAGCAGGCTGGGACAAAACCATTAAGATTTGGAACCAGCAGGGGGAGATGCTTAAAAGTATCCACGGGCATCGAGAACCCATTTGGGGCCTTGCCGTCAGCCCAGATAGCAAGATGATTGCGTCCGCCAGCGCTGACCACACCGTTAAACTTTGGTCTGATGCGGGGCGGCTGATGGCCACCCTCCAGGGCCATCGGGCACGGGTCCACAGTGTCGCCTTTAGTCCTGACGGCAAGCTACTGGCCTCCAGTAGCTATGATCGGACGGTGCGGATTTGGCAACAGGACGGCACCCCCGTCACCACCCTGTATGGTCACAGTGGCCCCATCTGGGGGGTGGCCTTTAGTCCCGATGGCCAAACCCTAATTTCCAGTGGCCATGACCGTCGAATTATTCTGTGGGACTGGCAGGACAGTCGCAGCTTTGATCAACTGCTAGAAGATGGCTGCCAATGGCTAGATAATTACCTGGAAAATGGGGAAAATCTATCGGATACCGATCGCCAGCTATGTAGTTGAGGTATCTAGGGAGACCGTTAGAACATGCTTTTAAATTACTTTTTTCACCTTACACAATTTCAGTGTTTTCCCTTAAATTGCTTTCATAGCGATTTGCTCCATCAGATTGATTCATCAACTTAATCCATCAGACATCGTTTGACTTATCAGCTAGTTGCACTTAAGGCTGTAGTCAAGTAAAGAAACAATTTAATCCTGTTTTTGTTGAGCAGATGTGCCGGGGGGCGTGTTTGTTCACCAATTGTCGTCTTTACTTTTGGCCGAATCTTGTTTCGAAAGGCTTTATAGCAACGTTCTCAACACTATCTCAACACCACATTTGGTATCGCCATCATTACTACCAAACGATTTGAAGAATCACGGGAGATGAAGTCTATGAAGGCTATTGCACTTATTGGAAGTACCCATCAGTCCCAAACATTACTGGCTGATTTGTTGCATTGGCACGGGTTGTCTGTTTTTCAGGTGGATCCGGGAAATGCGCTCCTGCCCTTGCTCAGCTTTATTTCGCCTGAGTTAATTATTGTTGAGTCCTCCCTGGGGCAAGAGGCTGAGGCCATCTGCGATCGCATCAAGCACAGTTCCGTCCTAGGCCAAGTGCCAGTGATCGCCTGTACCAGCCAAGGTAATATCGACGGCAGCGCCGATGCCTACGTATATTCTCCCTACACGGCCGAAGAGATATTTGCCCATATCCAAGCTCTGCGCCCGCTAGCCTCAGCCCTGTCAGACAGCGTTGTCACCTCAGCCTGGGTGACTGACGCCTAGTCTCAGGTGGGTCTCCTAGTCAGAGCCCAATTTTCCACCAAAATAACGCCTGTACAGATTACAACTGGCCGTTGCCCTATTCCCCACCAGGTTGACCAGACCCATGCTTTCTAACCGATAGGCGGCCATGGGTTCCAATACAGCCGTCGTTTCCTGTTCAATTACTCGATAAAATGCCCGCGCTAGGTTGGGCTCCGCCTCAAAAATAGCTAGGTAGCTGCGCAGGTGATCGCTGTAGATGCCACTTTGCTGAGATGCCTCATCAATCAAGCGCTCTAGGTCCATTTTATGCACGCTCAAATTGTAGAGCGCGAGGTGAATCAAATAAGGATGCCCTTCCACCAAGGTATGGAGTGAGATCAAACCATCATCCCAAGCCACTTGATAGCGCCAGGCCAGCTGCCCGGTTTGATCTAGGGTAAAGGCCGGTAACCGCAGGGGAAGCCCCACATTAAATGGCGACTGATGAATTTGGAGGGGAATATAGGCTTCCGTGGCATAGGCCACCAGTAACCGCAGGTAGCCCCACTCCGCCAGGTTCTTAGCTTCCTCATGCCACACCCGCAACATGGGTAAAAATTCTTGGGCCATGGCCGCATGCTCAAACACCGCTTGTAGATCGTCAACCACCAACAAAAGCGGTTGCTGCAGTGGGTTTAACACGCTGCTTTGCATGTAGTTAGTGCAGCTAACCTTGCTGCCTAAATCAATGTTCCAAACATCATCCAACTGGGCCGTCAGCTTTAGCTGCTGGGCAATATTGGCGCAAAACCACCGTAAAAATTTATCAAAATTGGCCAATACACCACCATCAGCCTGACGAAAGTTGAGGCGGACCACCTTAAAGTTTAGCTTTTGGGCTTGGGCTACCAGACGATTGACCAGGGAGGTTTTACCCCATCGCTCCGGAGCCCGAATTCTGAGCAACGCCCCCGGCTTTAATAATTCACCCATGGCCTGGTTTTCCACCGGGGGTCGTTCAATGTAAAGCGGACTGCCCAGGGGTAAGGGGCTACCGGGAAATGTGGTATCAGACTGCTCCGTACCTGGCCACCAGGGGTCGGGGGAGGTGGGCTGATGGAGCTGATAGGCCTGCTGCCGTAAAACGGCATGGATATTTTTTTTCGTCACCCGCTCCCCCAGGGACTGGGAAATTTTTTGCCAGAGTCGGGAGCCCGTTACCCTTACATAGTCTGAATCGTAGCCCTCACTAGTGGCAATTTGGGCATAGGTAGAACCTTGCCAGCAGCGTCTAAAGACGACCTCTTGGATCGCCGTTAACCGATACGGTGAAAGGAGTTTGTCAACCAGTGTGATGGCATCTTCAGGAGACATGGGGCCAACACCGTCAATCAGAGGTATAGGAAAAGACTAGCAGCGGAGGTATCCCCCATTAACTGTTGTACATAAGCAAGCCACTAATATATCAGGCTGTTTGCTCTCTATTATGTAATCCCTTGGAGGGTTTTCGGCTGACAGGTGGCCAAACCATTACTGAGAAAGGTTTAACAGGGGCATATTATCCATAGGTCTAGCTTATGCATGGGCAAATTTTTACTGCATATTTCTGCCCCATGGGGTTTGCTACATAATGTTGGCATGTCGCCATTGGACAATGCCATGCATCGTTTCAATCCCCTAGGGTTGGCTGCGCTACGGATCGCCCTGAATACCAAGGCCCTAACGATAACCCTGATTACTGCAGCCCTGGGCCTCACGACCCTAAGCACCACGGCCTGCCAACCCCTAGGGTCTAGTTTTTCCGACACATCAGAATCTGACCTGTCTGACGCTGGTACATCAGCCTCTAGAACCTCAGGGGTGGCGTATCAGATCCGTGCGATCGCATCCGGTCTAGACCATCCCTGGGGTATGGACTGGCTGCCCGATGGTAGCCTGCTGATTACCGAGCGCGCTGGACGCCTGGTTCATTGGAAAAATGGTTCCATGATACCCATTGACGGGATTCCCCCCGTACTGGCCCGAGGTCAGGGGGGGCTAATGGATGTGGCAATCCATCCCCAGTTTGCCCAAAATCGCCTAGTTTACTTCACCTATGCCGCCGGTACCCCAAGCGCCAATCGGACCCAAGTGGCGGTCGCCCCCCTCGAAGGCGACCGTCTGGGTGCCTGGGAGGTGATATTTTCCGTATTCCCTGACAAGCCAGGGACCCAGCACTTTGGCTCTCGACTTCTCTGGCTGCCCGACGGCACACTGCTGGTATCCATTGGCGACGGCGGCAACTATCCCCTGGAGTTGGACGGAGCCCTGATCCGCCAACAGGCCCAGAACACCGATAGCTATTTAGGTAAGGTGCTGCGCCTCAATGATGATGGATCAGTGCCCGCTGACAATCCAACCATTGGTAACCAAGGTGTATCAGCCCTTTGGACCTATGGTCATCGCAATATTCAAGGCCTGGCCTATGACGCCATTAACCAACAAATATGGGCCACCGAGCACGGGGCGCGAGGTGGGGACGAGCTCAATCGTCTAGAGGCTGGAGAAAACTATGGCTGGCCCTTGGTGAGCCATAGCCGCGAGTATCATGTCGATCGGCCCGTCAGTCCACGTCAGTCTCAGCCGGGTCTGGTGGATCCGCAAGTCGTTTGGACGCCGTCTATTGCTCCCTCCGGTTTAGTGGTTTATACGGGGGAGACGTTCCCTGCATGGCAAGGAGATATCTTTGCTGGAGCCTTGGTCAATCAAGAAATTCGTCGGATTGAAATCACTTCCACGGGTCAGGCTAATGAAGCTGAGACCATTGCCATCGGCCAGCGGGTGCGGGATGTACGCCAAGGACCAGACGGTAATCTTTATGTGTTAACGGATGAGGACAATGGTCAACTATTAGTCATTACCCCCCGTTAGTCATTGCCCCCAACACCTAAATCGGTGAGCGGCTGAGGTAACTATCCTAATCTCTGAAAGGAGTCACTTCAGTTTGGTCAAATTGAGGAGGCGTGACTCTACAACCAATAGTTAGGGAACCTTGATCTCAGGTTTAATCACACGTTGGCTTGATTGAACTGACTGATACCGTTCTCCATGGGTATGCAACACCTTTTAATCATTGAAGATGACGCAGGCAAACGTGCAGTCAGTCTACAGGCTGACTCCGGTTCCATCGGTCGTGATGCTAGTAATTCCATTGTTTTAAACTCTCAGGAAGTCTCGCGTCAGCACGCAATTTTGTTGCGGGTTACCCGGCCTGGGAAAGACGATTATGAATTTAGAATTATTGACGGAAATTTGCAGGGTAAGCCCAGTACCAATGGGCTATTCATCAACGGTCGACAACGCAGTTCTCACAATTTGCGCCATGGGGATGAGATTGTGTTTGGGGCCAAGGTTAAGGTGCGCTATCAGGTGGTAGCGGAAGATAAAGATGTGCAGTGGCTGTTGTCGGGGAGCGATGAAGCGGCAGAGTACATGGCAACTCTTATTGCCGCTCCCGTAGACGCCTATACCAATCCTGACGTAGATCAATTACATGACGATGCCACGGTGATCCGATTAGCGTCGTTTCCTGAACTCTTTTCCCATCCCATTATTGAGATCTCCCTAGACGGTGAGTTGACTTATCTCAACCCTGCGGCCGTCAACCAGTTTCCCACCCTTCACATGGCTAAACTGAGTCATCCTATTTTAGAGGGAGCCATTGACACCGTAAAAACCCATGAACAACAACAGTTTGTCCGTAATGTTGAAGTAGGTAATCAGATTTTTGAGCAAGCATTCCACTATATTCCCCAGAGCGATCTGATTCGCTGTTATTTGGTGAATATTACGGATCGCAAACGGGCTGAAGCGGAACTCCAGGTCCTCCATGATCAGTTAGAAGCCCAGGTCAAGGAGCGGACTACCCAGGTATTGGCAACAACGGATCGGCTCAAACAAGAACAAAAGGCACTCCAGTCTAGCTATGCCACTAACCGAGCGTTGCTCAATGCGATGCCTGACCCCATGTTTCGCATTACGGGTGAGGGCCAGTTTGTGAATTTCAATGAGCCGAAACACCACACCCTGCCCTTTGTTGTTGCTGATTGTCTGCATCGTTCTTTGACAGAGGTGCTGCCAGAGACGGTAGCAACGGCGATGCAGCAATGCATTGACCAGGTCTTAAGTACTGGCGAAATTGAAATCCTCGAATTCCATCTCAGCGATGACCATGGCCTCATGCATTATTTTGAGGCGCGCATTGTCAGCAGCGACACTCGGGAAGTGATCGTGATTATCCGTGACATCACAAAGCGTAAACAGACTGAGGACGAAATTCGTCATACCCTGGAACGAGAGCGGGAACTAAACGAGATGAAAACCCGATTTGTGGCCATGACCTCCCATGAGTTTCGCACTCCGCTAACCACAATTTTGTCGTCAGCGGAGCTACTAGAACATTATGGTGAACGCTGGGATATCTCGAAACAACATCAGTATCTAAAAAAAGTCCAAACAGCCGCCACCCACATGACTAGGCTGCTGAATGATGTGCTGCTGATCAATAAGTCAGAGGCAGGGCGCATGGAGTTTAATCCCCAACCCCTGGTGCTAAATGAATTTTGCCAGGAAATTATTGAGGAGCTACAGATCACCACGGATAGGCATGAATTGCAGTTGCGATCGCAACTGCAAAATATTCCCCATCCCATTGATGGCAAGCTCATGCGCCATATCCTGACCAATTTGTTAGCCAATGCCATCAACTATTCCCCCAGTGGTGGCTCGGTTTTAATCGATCTAAACACCGTGGGAGAACAGATTGAGATCCGCGTGCAAGACCAAGGCATCGGTATTCCCCCAGAAGCCCATGCCACTTTATTTGACTCATTTGTCCGGGGTAGCAACGTCGGGACTATCTCAGGCACGGGGCTGGGGCTGGCCATTGTCAAAAACTCCGTAGTCCTCCACCAGGGCCAGATTAGCTTTGAAAGTACGGTCGGCCAAGGCACCACATTTACCATCACCCTGCCCCCAGGGGAGAAAAGAGAAAATGAGATCCTACCCCTTGGTAACCCCGAACTGTTGACGGGTACCCTAATACAAGCATAGGGGGTTACATTTACCGACCGACACTAATGTATTTACCACCGCTATATTTAGCACCACAAAAATATGACCAAAATTTTAGTCATTGAAGATGAGATGGAAATCCGCTCAAATCTTTTAGAGCTTTTGGTTCTAGAAGGCTATGACGTCGTCGGAGCTGACAATGGTGTCACGGGTCTATTAGGCGCTATGGAGCACAATCCAGATTTAATTATCTGCGATGTGATGATGCCTGAACTCGATGGCTACGATGTGTTGCAGGCCCTCAGGCAAGAACCTCAGACCCTGACAATTCCCTTTATCTTTCTAACGGCTCTGGCAAATAAGGGAGATATTCGTCGGGGTATGGTGTTGGGGGCCGATGACTATCTGACCAAACCCTTTACCCGTTCAGATGTTCTCTCTGCCGTTGAGACTCGTTTACAAAAAAAAGCCGATGCCCAATCCCGCATTAATCATGCTCAGCTAACCACCCTACAACAGGAAGTTCAACAGTTTCGCGCGGGGCTTAGCAACGACCAGCTTAGTTTAGTGACGGATATGCGACAACATTTAAAGGATGCTGTGATCAAATTGGACATCGTGACCAGCATTCTAAAAACCTTACCCCCTGGAGAAAAGCGTGAACGTAGCATTGCCCTGGTACAAAATGTCTGTGCTGCTGAGATCAAAATGTTGGCCAAGATTCCTAACTTTGAATACTTGCTGGAAACAACATCTACATAACACTAGCAATGTGTTATGTAGCCACAGGGGTAACCTCCACGGCTCAGTTAACCTTAGCTGGTTTATCTTGGGAAAAGTCCCTAATTAAATTTAGACAAGACTACTGAAACGACTACGATTACGATGAGTAATGCTCCCATTAGAAGCAACACGGTGGAGTACATGTGTATTTATTAAGATCTACTTTGTATCAGAATACACTGTTTTTAATTGAAGTCAGGATTTGCTCACAATATACTCACAATAAATGACTCAACCTAGATGATGGGGGATACTTCCCTGAGTCTTTATTTGTTGACAACTTTTTTGGGGCTAAGGGTAGCCATGGGACCATGGTCATTTTCTAGGGAGGCAAAATGTTCCAACAACAATCGATGGATGAACAGATAGCCACCCCCCACTTTCTGTAAAAAAATACGGGTGGTGGCATAGTCTAGAAATTTACTATAGTTCCAGGGAGCAGCGCCGCTACAGGTCAAAATTAGCCGTAATAGGACATGTTTAATCAGGGCCTCGCCACCGCCTGCGGCAAAGCCAAAGGCCAGACCTGTGGCTGCCCAAAATGAGGCTTTGGTATTACCCAGGAGAAAACCCGGCACATACAGGGTGACCATGGCCACTAGGGCAAAGAGGGTGGAGTTGCGGGCCGATTGCCAAATGCCTGCATTGGGCCGACTGGTATTGCCAATATGTTTGCCGCTCAGGCCCCGAATTAAACCAAAGGTGAGCCCCAGGGTGGCTCCAAAGGAAAGGCCAATCAGGCTATGGTTGGCTAAACAGCTGCCATTGAGCAGACAGACTCGATCGCCAAAGATCAGGCCAAACCCCACCTTCAGGCACCAGCCGAGGAGCGGCCCCAGGGAGAGGCCCCACAGCAGATTGTTGCGGGCTTGTTTCCAGGACCAGCGTAGGGTCTCTGCCGGGGTAATGCGGTTGACGCCAAAAATACGGCTGCAAATCACACTGCCTAAAAATACTCCTAACAGTAATCGGTCATGGGCCAGCACCTGGGAGCCCAGCAGGGTTGCGATCGCAAAAAAACAACACCACAGCCCGGCCACATAGGCCCGCCGTTGGTTCGGCAACAGCCGATCCGGCTGGAGGCGTTCAATTAAAAATACGGTCTGGGAGGTGGTCACCAAGTGTTGGGCCAGGGATGTCAGCCAGCCTTTGACTTGGTCTGCGCTGTAGATAGAGTCTTCATCTCCGCCAAGACGGCGATCTAACATCCGCTGAATGTAGGCATCAAACAGCTGTTGTTGGTACTGGGGACGCAGCCCTGTCCCCAGGTCTCCTGGGAAAAGCGGGCCCTGGGGCAAAATCTGCTCTGGCGACACCCCCTGGTAGGTGAGAACCATGATATTTAAAATCAGGGGGGAGCGGGCCAATGCCATCAGGGAGGTGCTGGCATCTTGAATCGCGGCATCCTTCTCCAGTAGAGACTTAAGCCCCGTTAGCCCCTGGTCGGAGCAGTTAAGATAGGCCAAAATTTGCCCATCGGTCAGGGGACGCAGGTACAGAGCGGCCTGAAATTGCAGCCGCTGGGGCAGAGCTTCATAGTCACGAATGCGGCTACAAACCACCATTTCAGGACCATAGTCCCGGTGGAACTGATTCAAGGTGGCAACACAGGCCCCTCGACGGTCTGGAGCCACTTCGTCTAAACCATCGAGCAACAGCAGCAGCTGTTGTTCCTCCACCCAGCGCCGCCCAATGGCCTTCGGGATCTGATATTTACTATTGAGTTCCTTGACTAGCCACTGCTCCATGGGTTCGTGGAGCCAGGATGAAAGGTTAAAGACCACCGGTAGCCGATGGTGCTCCTGGGTGCAGTCCAAAAGCTGGCGCGCCAGACTCAGCAAGGTAGTGGTTTTACCCGCCCCTGGCTCCCCCAGAATGAGTAGGGAGCGGCCTTCCCCGATGGCATTAAAAACATCGCTGGCCTGGGTCCCAGCTGGTAGAGGTTGGGCCCATTGCCCCGGCGTGGCGTAGGTGATCTGCCAGGGGGGGGCAATGGCTTCTGGTCGTTCTTCTAATCCTAGGGTCAGTAGCACTTGGCCATGGAGGGAGCGGTCGAGGACGCCCTCGATCCAAAAACGGCGGACTTTGTTTAAAAGGGCTTGGCGGTTACGGTAGGTTTGCTGGGAATAGAGAGGCGAGGCAGGGGAAAGGGACGTCGGTTGGACGGTCGGGACGATCGGCTGGACGATCGGCTGAACGGTCGGCTGGACGACACCGATGCCTCCCGACCACCCTGGAGCAGCCCCATATCCCTTCGTCGCCCCATCCGCCAATTGTTGAAATACCTGTAGAGCTTCCATGGCGGTGCCATAGCGCTCTCGGTGGTCCAAATGCACCAGCCGGTCAATAAACTGGGCCAGGTGATCAGGCACCGATACCCCCACCCGTTCACAGGAGGCAGGGGTATCAAAATTCATGGGGTGGCGGCCGGAAAGAGCCTGGAGGACCACCATGCCCAATCCGTATAGATCGCTGCCAAAGCAGGGTCGGGATGACTGTTGTTCGGGGGCCATATAGCCCAGGGAGCCGATGGCAACCGTAGGGTTGCCCGCACCCAGGCCCGTACCGGTTGATACCTGGAGGGCCTTGACGGCACCAAAGTCGATCAGCACCAGCTGGCCCCTGGCCCCTGGTTCCCCCTGGCGACGCAAAATATTACTGGGTTTAATATCCCGATGGATCACATTCTGACCATGGACAGTGGCCAGCACCGTCAGCATTTCCCCTAGGCAATGCCTCACCCCATCCAGCGCCATGGGGCCTTGGGCCAATTCATCCGCCAGGGAATGGCCAGCAATATACTCCTGGACCAAATAGAGTTCGCCATTCTCTTCAATGTGGGCCAGCAGTCGGGGGATTTGGGGATGTTCCCCCAAGCGATAGAGGGTTTCTGCCTCTAGGTTAAACAGACGCTTGGCGGTGTCCAGATCGTCGGTATGGATCGGGTTTAGCTGTTTAACCACGCAGATGGGGTGACCGGGCAACTGTTCGTCATGGGCTAAGAAGACTTTGCCAAAGCCGCCCTGGCCCATCAGTTGATCAATCCGATAGCGATGCGCTAGGCGCTGCCCCATGGGTTTGTTTGATCCTGCTTGACGATTACCTACACTCCCCGCAGGGTTTCATAATGTAGCTGGAACCAATTATAGGTTTCGGCGATGCCATCCTTGAGGGAGGTTTGGGCTTGCCAACCCAGGTTAGTCAGCTTAGAGGCATCCATTAATTTACGGGGAGTGCCATCGGGTTTGCTACTGTCAAAGACAATTTCGCCTGCGTAGCCGACAACATCTTTGATAGTTAGGGCTAACTCTTTGATGGACACTTCTTTACTGCTACCGATATTGACAAAGTCGATGCCGTCGTAGTGATCCATCAGAAATAGCAGCCCATCGGCCAGGTCATCCACATAGAGAAATTCGCGCAGGGGGTTGCCGCTGCCCCAAACTTCCACCGTGGGCTGTTGAGCTAGCTTGGCTTCGTGGAACTTGCGCATGAGGGCGGGCAGTACATGGGAGTTGGCGAGGTCAAAATTATCGTTGAGGCCATACAGATTGGTGGGCATGGCGGAGATAAAGTTGACGCCGTACTGACGGCAGTAGTTTTCACAGAGCTTTAGACCGGCAATTTTTGCGATCGCATAGGGCTCATTAGTCGGTTCTAACGCCCCGGTCAGCAAATACTGCTCCTCCATCGGTTGGGGAGCCAGCTTAGGATAAATGCAGGAAGATCCGAGAAATAATAGCTTTTTCACCCCCACCTGATAGGCGCTGTGGATCACATTGGCCTCGATCATCAGGTTGTCGTAGAGGAAGGAGGCGCGATAGGTATTGTTGGCGTGGATGCCACCCACTTTAGCCGCCGCCAGAAACACATAATCAGGTTTGGTCGCGGCAAAAAAAGCTTCCACATCTGCCTGACGACAAAGGTCCAGTTCTTGGCTGCTTTTAAGAATTAGATTCGTGTAGCCCCGGTCTTTGAGGGCACGGACAATGGCGCTGCCAACCAAGCCATTATGGCCAGCAACATAGATCTTGGCGTTAGTTTCCATAATGAGTTTGTATAAGGGGAATGCATAAAGGTATCTAGGATCTAAAGCTATCCTGGGCGGACAAAGTCACGTCGGACCAATCAAGGCAATACAATCCGTTCGCTTTTCTAAACGTTCACCCTGGCTCAGACGAATTCAGCATATTTTATGAGAAGAATTATTTCCCCATAAAATAAAAATCAAAACGTCAGCATAGCTATGGGGGCACGGTCATGATCTGGCCATGATCCGTTAGATTCGAGCATCTGCACCACCGGATCTATCTACAGACAACGTTAATAACCTAGCTAATTTCTTTGAGTTCTGTCACTCCAGTAAAGTTCCTGTAAAGTGCCTGAAGATTATGCCTAAAGCCTACTGTTAGGCTCCACAGCAAAAGCCTAATACAAGTCAGGCCCGCTGAACCTTTCCCAAAATGAGGAGGTTCAGCGGGCCTGAGTTAACGATTGTCTCAGCTCAGAAAACGGCTCAGAGCACCTTAGTACTTGTAGCTATCGGTCTTGAAAGGACCTTCCACGGGCACATTGATGTAGGCAGCCTGGGTCTGGGTGAGCTGGGTAATCACCCCCCCAAAGCCTTCCACCATATAGCGAGCTACTTCTTCATCCAAGCGCTTGGGCAGCACTTCTATGGTGATGGCGTTGGCCTTATCCGTTTCTGGCAGGTCAGCAAACTTGCGCTCATACAAGCACATTTGGGCTAGGACCTGGTTGGCAAATGAACCATCCATAATCCGAGAAGGGTGGCCTGTGGCATTGCCCAGGTTCACCAAACGACCTTCGGATAGCAAAATCAAAAAGTCTTGGGGGTCATCACTGCGATACACCTTGTGTACCTGGGGTTTGACTTCTTCCCACTGCCAGGCTTTACGCATGTAGGCGGTGTCAATTTCGTTGTCAAAGTGGCCAATGTTGCAAACGACGGCACCGGGCTTGAGGGCTGCCAGCATATGGGCATCACAGACATTGACGTTGCCGGTGGTGGTGACGAGCAGATCGGTGGTGGCCAGGAGGTCTTTGTTGATGCTAGCCGCCGTACCGTTGTTAACCCCGTTGAGGTAGGGGGAAACGACTTCAAAACCGTCCATGCAAGCTTGCATGGCACAGATAGGGTCAACCTCAGCGATTTTGACAATCATGCCTTCTTGGCGGAGAGAGGCCGCGGAACCTTTGCCGACGTCGCCATAGCCAATCACCAGGGCTTTTTTACCGGCCATCAGGTGGTCAGTGCCTCGCTTAATGGCGTCATTCAAACTGTGACGGCAGCCGTATTTGTTGTCGTTCTTGGCCTTGGTCACCGAGTCATTGACGTTAATGGCGGGGATTTTGAGTTCGCCTTTTTCCAACATTTCGTAGAGGCGATGCACCCCGGTGGTGGTTTCCTCGGTCACACCGTGGATAGCGGTGAGCATGGCGGGATACTGCTCGTGGATATGACCGGTGAGGTCACCACCGTCGTCCAAAATCATGTTGGCATCCCACAGATTGCCTTCGGGGGTGCGGCAAGTTTGCTCAATGCACCACATGTATTCGTCTTCGGTTTCCCCTTTCCAGGCAAAGACGGGCACACCGGCGGCGGCAATGGCAGCGGCGGCGTGGTCCTGGGTGGAGAAAATATTACAGGACGACCAGCGCACCTCGGCTCCCAGTTCAATTAGGGTTTCGATCAGGACAGCGGTTTGGATGGTCATGTGGATGCAGCCAATGATCTTGGCTCCAGCCAATGGCTTGCTATCACTGTATTTTTTGCGAATGGTCATTAGGGCAGGCATTTCGCCTTCTGCGATCGCAATTTCCTTGCGACCCCAGCTAGCCAAGCTAATGTCCGCAACCTTATAGTCCTTGGTTAATATTGCGCTCATGGATTCCTTAAATTTTCAGTGACAGGCGATATTTAGACTATATAGCCATTTAAAACTAGCCGCTACGATACCGCTGCCTTCAGCTGCTCAGCTTTATCCGTTTTCTCCCAGGTAAAATCGGGTAACTCACGGCCAAAGTGGCCATAGGCAGCCGTCGCTCCGTAAATGGGCCGTCGCAGATTAAGCATATCAATCAATCCCTGGGGGCGGAGGTCAAAATGTTCGCTTACCAGAGCGGCAATTTTATCGTCCGCCAGTTTCCCAGTGCCAAAGGTGTTAATGGAGATGGATGTCGGTTCTGCCACACCGATGGCATAGGAAACCTGAATCTCACAGAGATCGGCTAATCCAGCAGCCACAATATTTTTAGCGACGTAACGCCCCGCATAGGCGGCTGAACGATCCACTTTGGAAGGGTCCTTGCCAGAAAAGGCCCCACCCCCGTGGCGAGCCATCCCCCCATAGGTATCCACAATGATCTTCCGACCCGTTAGGCCACAATCCCCCACCGGACCACCGATGATAAATTGCCCCGTGGGATTAATGTGATACTGCGTCCCAGCATGGAGCCAATCTGGGGGCAGCACGGGCTTAATAATTTCCTCCATCACCGCCTCGCGGATATCCCCGAGGGTAATGTCTGGATCATGCTGGGTGGATAACACCACCGCATCCACCGCAATCGGCTTACCCGCTTCATAGCGTAGGGTGACCTGGCTTTTGGCATCTGGACGCAGCCATTTCAAAGTACCGTCTTTGCGTAACTGGGCCTGGCGCTCCACCAACCGGTGAGAATAGTAAATGGGAGCAGGCATCAGCACATCGGTTTCGTTGGTGGCATAGCCAAACATCAGACCTTGGTCACCGGCCCCCAGGTCCTTATTGGCAGATTCATCAACGCCCATGGCAATATCCGCCGATTGCTTACCAATGGCATTGACCACTGCACAGGAGGCCCCATCAAAGCCCACATCTGAGCTGTTATAACCGATGCCTAAAATGACATCTCGAACGATATCCTCTAGGTCAACATAGGTGCTGGTCCGAACTTCCCCGGCAATGATGGCCATGCCGGTTTTAACCATGGTTTCCACAGCAACCCGGGAATGGGCATCATCCTTTAGTAGGGCATCTAAAATAGCATCAGAAATTTGATCGGCCATTTTATCGGGATGGCCTTCTGATACGGACTCTGAGGTAAATGTGCTGTACAGACTCATGGCAAGGGTTACGCGCAGACTAAGTGGGACAACCTAGGGCGAACAATAGGCTTAATAGATTATCTACAATAATGGATATGAATCCAATTATCTTGAACGAGGTAAGCCTATTCATGATGGTTGAGCCCTTCATCGATGATTGATCGTTGAGTTCTTTAACTTTATTCCTGCTATAAACTCCCACAGCAATTAATCTTATGCTTGCAACATCAAACTGATTGATCGATGGGCTGATATCGTCATGTAGCTGCCATGTAGCTATTGATGGGCCATTGACTATAATCAATCGCCCAAGCTCGAAGTTTTCCCAGGAAAATCAGCACGGGGTGTTGAATCCCTGGGGAATACTATCGGTTCATTCTTGAATCTCTTGAATCCTGACATGACATACCTAAAGCGCCTGTGGCAAATTGCTCCGAGGATTTTGCGATCGCTACTCACCGTGGTCTTGTTGGTTACCGTGGCAGGATTCAGTACAGCAGCCATGGGGGCACAAACTCAGCCCTCGCCAGCGATTCCTGCCGCCGCGTCACCCCATCCATCAGACACCAGGCTGGCGACCCGCACCATACCAACCGTGTATTCAGTTCCTAGCACTTGCTCGGTGCCCATTATTCCAGCCATTGTCACCGCAGAAGAAATTGAACTGCGACAGTACCAGTTAGATTTTGCCAAATTCATTGAACAGGAAGCCGAGCTAGACCATAAGGTTAACCTCACTTCCCAGCGGGATCTATTATCTATCGAACGATTTCGACTCGATTGTGAAATCATGCTGCGGCGGGCACAGCAGATCTTGGCAAAGCAGAACGCGGAAGGTGCGGAAAATAGAGTAGACCCCCCATTCGACATCACAATCACCGCCGAAGAAGTGGAACTACGGAAACGTCAATTTGAACTTGCTAAACAAATTGACAACGATGAAATTATTGCCCAAGAGGCCGGGGTGGCCAGCCTTAATCAACTATGGAGCGCTCGACGCAACCGCATAGATGCCGATATCCTACTGACCCAGGCCGCCGTTCAGCGGAGCATGCAGAATGGAATTCGGAGATAGACAACGGATTACAGAATAGGGGCCTAACTGTATAGCACCCATGAAGCGACACATTGTGATGCAAGGGCGAATTCCCCAGCAATCCATGCCGGACTTTGCCATTGTCCTCGCCCCTGTTCTGCTGGTAAAGCGGGCCATCATGGCGTTGCGGTCAGTCCTACAACAGTTAGTATGGGACGAACTGATCTACGGTGAAACCGTTGACAATAATGTCTTTCAAGCCGTTCTCTTTGTCGCCTTTTGTGGCTTTTGTCTGCTCAGTTATTTTGCCCATCAGCTTGCCATTTCCTGGATTTTAGTCGGGGCAGCCCTGTGTGGGGTGGAACGTTGGCTAGCCAGGTATCAGTACTATCGAGGTCAGGGAGCCCTTCTAACCCTGGAAAGGTTAGGCCAAGACTATCGATTGCGACTGGCATACCCCAATGGTAAGAGCGATAGCAAACAGTTTGCCGCTACTCAGGTGGAGGGCATCGAAATTTGTCGCAGGCAGGTCTATGTGGGTCTATCGGGAGAACCCATTGCCCTAGTCTGGCATATTGACCTGCGACTAGCTGACCAGAGTTATTTACCCATGGCAACAGAATCCACCCTGAAAGTTACCCTGACCAAAGCAAAGGTGCTTTCCCAAGAGTTCCAACTGCCGCTGACCTTTACCCATAGTGAACCCCTGGCAGAGCGTCACCCAGCGGACCATCACTCCCTGGCCCCGTCGGTGACCTGTCGCTTCACGGATAGGGGCTGGCAAATGGTGACGGGGTGGACCATATCCGACGGCTGGCGACTGATGGGTCGGGTATTTAATCGGGCTGGATTGTTGTTGTTTACTATTTTATTTGTCCAGTTTGCAGCTCAGTTTGGTGATTTCTTAGTGAGATTTTGGACAAATTGGCAAGACTATGGCGTGATTGTGCTGGATATCTCACCGCTGTTGCAAGTGTTTCAAAGTCTAAATCGTTGGGATTGGTTAGGGCTGACCATAGCCATGGCCATGATGGTGGGGGAAGGGGCAAGGCTAAGTGGGGTGAAGCGGTTGGCCTTTAATGGGACCACCCTGCAATTTAAAGCACCTCGTCAACCCCCAGCAGAACTTTCAGAGGGTGTCGCTGGGGTTGTTTTTTTACCCCAGCCCATACCCCTGTTAGCGATTTGGGATGACAACAACCAGGTGATTGAGATTACGGATCTGCCCCGGCTAAATGATCATCGTGAGATGGGGTTGCAGGTGATTCAAACGTTGCAAAATAGCGACGACTAGAGGAAAACTATACCCTAGCGGTACTCCCATGATTAGAAATCAGTTCCCCAATGATTAAATTTTCCTCTGGGACCTCACCAGTCAGATCCGATTAGGTCCAAACAAAACCTCAATCTTCTTCAAGAGAGGAGTAATCAGGATTAAGTGCATCACCCCTTCAATTGCACATCATGGTGGTGATATTGCGTTTTCTTATGGGTGACCTTAGAAAAATGAGCTGCAAAAATTAATGTTTTGATACACAATAAAGACTAAAGCAACATGCGTGTTGTTAAAGTCGCATACGTTATTAGGACACCTTATCGAGGCCCCCATGGTTGTAGCTGCTCCAAACCTTGCTAACTCAGCTGAAAAGCGCCTCACCCTGACTACGGGTGACCTGGCGAAAAATACTACGGTGATTCGTTCCTTGGACTGGGACCGGGACCGGTTTGACATTGAGTTTGGTTTGCAGAATGGCACTACCTACAATTCCTTCCTGGTGCGTGGGGAAAAGACGGCGCTGATCGACACATCCCACGCCAAGTTTCAGCAGCTCTATATGGATGCGTTGACGGGGCTGATTGACCCGAAAGAAATCGACTATATCGTTATTAGCCACACTGAGCCGGACCACAGTGGCCTTGTTAAGGATGTGCTGGATCTGGCACCTCAGGCAGTGGTGGTAGGGGCTAAGGTAGCGGTTAAGTTCCTGGAAGATCTAGTGCATCAGCCCTTTGCATCCATGCTGGTGAAAAACGGTGACACCCTGGACCTGGGGGGTGGTCATGTGCTGGAGTTTATCAGTGCCCCCAACCTCCATTGGCCTGACACAATTTTTACCTACGACCAAAAGACTGGCATTCTCTATACCTGCGATGCCTTTGGTGCCCACTATTGCACCGATGATGTTTTTGATGCAGATCTGGATGCGCTATCGCCTGATTTTCGGTTTTACTATGAGTGTTTGATGGCACCCAATGCCCGCTCAGTAATCGCGGCCATGAAGCGTATGGAAAGCCTGGGGAAGATTAGCACAATTGCAACGGGCCACGGTCCGTTGCTGCGTCACAATCTAGAGGAACTGACAGGGCGCTACCGTCTCTGGAGTAACGAGAAGAGTAAGGCCGAGAACCTGGTGGCGATTTTCTATGTGTCGGACTATGGATATTGCGATCGCATCTCCCAAGCCCTAGCCAAGGGCATCACCAAAACCGGTGTCGCCGTCGAAATGATGGACATGCGCCTGGCTGACCCCCACGATGTGAACGAACTGGTGGGTCGGGCCAAAGGTCTTTTGCTGGGTATGCCCCCATCTTCTGGACCAGGGGCAGAGGAAGTGCAAACTGCCCTCAGCTCAATTTTGGCCGCCGTTAATAATAAGCAAACCTTTGGCTTGTTTGAATCCTACGGTGGTGACGACGAACCCATAGATACCCTGCAAAGTAAACTGCAGGATCTAGACCTCAAGGTGGCCTTTGAACCCCTGCGGGTCAAAGATACCCCATCAGAAGGTCTGTATCAGCTCTGTGATGAAACCGGCACTGACCTGGGCCAAGACCTAGCCAAGGTGCAGAAAATACAAAAGATTAAGTCCCTGGATGCTGACTTACAAAAGGCCCTAGGCCGAATTAGCAGTGGTTTGTACATTATCACCGCCGCCAAAGGCGAAGTCACCAGTGCAATGTTAGCCTCCTGGATTTCCCAAGCTAGCTTCAAACCCCTGGGCTTTACCATCGCCGTCGCGAAGGACCGGGCCATTGAGTCCCTAATGCAGGTAGGCGATACCTTTGTGCTGAATATCCTGGAAGAAGGAAACTATTCACCACTCATGAAACACTTCCTGAAACGGTTTCCCCCCGGTGCCGATCGCTTTGCCGGTGTGCGCACCCGGCCTGCCAACAACAAGTCACCGATCCTAGCCGATGCCCTGGCCTATCTGGAATGTAAGGTGGCTACGAGAATGGAACTGAGCGATCACTGGTTGGTATACTCCACCGTCGAAGATGGGAAAGTCTCGAAGGAAGAAGCAATGACAGCTGTTCACCATCGCAAGATTGGAAACTTCTATTAAAGGCTTATTAAAGCCTTGTAAATAATTAGTCCTTGGCAGGGAGCCAACCGGGTAGATGGTCAATGACCATCTACCCGGTTGTTCTGTGGGCCTGGGTGCACCTGTGTTTCCTCGGTTACCGATCAATTGGGGTATGGCTCCCCTGAGGCAGAGGTAAACTTTGAATAATCACCCGGCTACATCGGCTGAATAGCGGTTTTAAGGTTTTCGATAGCATGCTGTAATATTTGGTCTCTGCCCTGCTCTGATTTTGCCGATGACCCAGCCTGTAAGGCTCGACCGATTTGTCTACCTGCTAGTCGCCGTAGTGCTCATTGTGCTGCTATTTAACCTGCACCTGTGGGTGATCACCACGGGCACTGAGGGTGAGATTGCAGACATTAGTCGCGATATGTTGGCACGGCAAAATTTTTTGCATCCCCGTCTGCTGGGGGTGGATGACTTTCGCCACTTGCCCATCCCCCTATGGTTAACCAGTGTGGGCATGAGGCTGTGGGGGGTGAATGCCTTTGGCGCTCGATTTTTCATCCCGTTGAGCATTGGGGTCCAGATAATTTTTACCTATCGCATTGCCATGCGACTGTTTGGCTTACCTCAGATCGGGTTGCTGGCTGGGCTGGTGTACCTCTCCTGTCCATTGGTATTGGCCTGCAGTCGCTACCTATCAGCGGATATCTTTTTGGCCAGCTTTGAGTTAGCCGCCATCTACTGCATGTTGCTCTACCACCTAGAAAAACGACCGGTGGCCCTCTATGGGCTGGCGAGCATGCTGGCGGGGGCCATCCTCTGTGGGGGCCTGCGGGGGCTGCTGCTACCCCTGAGCGTAGGGGCCTATGTGCTCATCTTTGGTCCGCGTAACTATTGGGTGCACTGGCGACATGGGCTGGCGGCATTGGCCCTGATGCTGTCCCTGGTCAGCTTTTGGTTTATCCACGCCAATACCCACCTGGATGATTTTTGGGTCTATACCCGCCAGATCTTTTGGCGAGATACCTTTCTCAACACCCCGATGCATCCCCGCTGGCAGTATGGACTGGCCTTTGTCTTGGGCAGCTTACCCTGGTGGGTGGTGGTGGTACCCAACCTGACCGCCGCTCCCCTATGGCAAAATCCCACGGTGGTGCAGGTGACCATGTTTTGGTTGGCCATCCCCTTAGGGATTTATACTCTGACGGGCAGTACATCCTTTGCTGGACTGCTACCGATTTTGGCAGGGTTTTCCATTTTGGTCAGCTATTTAATCCACCTGCTATCCAAGCCACAAATTTGGCAGTACAGTCGCTGGTTTGCCCAAATCTATGGCACGGTTGGGGTCTTAGCTCTAGCCGTGCCCATGGGCTATCAAATTTTGGGCCAACCCATGGAGATCAATTGGCCCATGGCCGTTCCAGCTATTGCCGTGTTGGTGATCGTGGTTCTGCTATACCGCTCCATTCGAGCAGGGCTAAGGTTTCGCCTGGTGACTATGGTCCTAGCTCCGTCTCTGATGTTGCTGCTGTACAGCGGCTACTATGTGCAGACCAATGGTCCATGGAAAGAGAGTACGGATATTGTCTCTAAGTTGATTCAACAGAGGCGGCTAGAAAGCTTGCCCGTTATGGTATACAACGAAACCTTGCCATCCCTTGCGTTTGATCTCAACAAAGACACGATTACCATCAATGATGGTGCAGTCCATGAGACTTTTTTCCAAACCGCCCAGGATGGGGAGGAGAATCGCTGGATTCGGCTCAGCAGTCCCAGTGCCAACCGCTATTTACGACGGCTAATGACCGCCCCCTCGGTGCTGGTGATTTCCGGTGACCTGCCCGACCGCTGGAATTGGATAAAAATCAACTATCCCAACATGGAATGGGCTGGTCGCTGGCAGGTGTTATACAGACCCCAGTAGGGCCTACAGTGGCCTGGTCTGCCCTAGGGATATTTATTACCGATCAAAATTGGCTAGGCACCATGCGCTGGGTATCCTTCGGGGGGCGTTGATAATTGATCGCGTCTTGCCGTTTGGGCAACACAATCGGCTCATAGGGCAATTCGTGATAGGGAACCAGGCTGAGCAAATGGCTAATGCAATTTAATCTAGCCCGCTTCTTATCATCGGCATCCACCACATACCAGGGAGACTGGGTGGTGTCAGTCATGGCAAACATGTCATCCTTCGCCTTGGAATATTCCACCCAGCGAGCCCGCGCCTCCAGATCCATCGGGCTGAGCTTCCAGCGTTTTGTGGGGTCGTCAATCCGTTCTTGGAACCGCTTTTCCTGTTCCTTGTCACTGACGGAAAACCAATATTTCACCAGGATGATGCCCGAGCGTTGCAGCATGTGCTCAAACTCAGGACAGGTGCGCATAAACTCGGTGTACTCGGTGTGGGTGCAAAAGCCCATCACCCGTTCCACCCCAGCCCGGTTATACCAACTGCGGTCAAAGAGAACAATCTCCCCCGCTGCTGGCAGCTGGCTCACATAGCGCTGAAAATACCATTGGGTTTTCTCCCGTTCCGTGGGGGTGCCCAGGGCTACCGTGCGGCAGGAGCGGGGATTGAGACATTCGGTAATCCGCTTAATGGCACCGCCCTTCCCGGCGGCATCTCGGCCTTCAAACACGACAACAACTTTTAGTCCCTCATGTTTCACCCATTCTTGCATTTTTACCAGCTCTAGCTGTAGCCGCTCTAGCTCCGCTTCGTAGAAAGACTTGCTGATTTTTTTCTGGCCTTTAGAAGACTCTTTCCAGGACCCTTTCGGGTTCTGTTTAGGGGCAGACTTAGCTACAGACTTATCTTTTGCAGGGTCCTGTTTGGTCGATTTCTTTTTGGCCGACTTAGCTGCCGACTTCTTGGCTGACTTGTCTGTCGACTTTGCTGCCGACTTTGCTGGAGTTGCCATAGGAATTGTAGCGATCTGTGGAAAGGTCTGTTTAGTGGCTAAGGTTTTGGTAGCCTGACGTTTGGCCGCTTTATTTTTCACCGAGGATTTCTTGCTCGGTTTAGGTTGGTTGGATTGCTCTTTTGCCGGATCAGTATGTGCTTCCTTTCGGGTGTCATGCACGTTTGGCTTAACCATAGACCTGTCCCCAATATCTCTATGGCTGATAGCATAGGGGCTCAATCGCGAAAATATGGATGCGCTTAGGCTACTCTAAATAATTGCGATGAAAGAAAAATTAAAATGTAACGAAATTGATTAAAAAAGGTGCGACCGGGTTGCGATCGCACCTTTTTAATCAATCCATTTAATGGATTCAGAATTTGCCCCAGGGGTTATGCAGCTGCGCTACAGAGATCACCCTAAAAAGGCAGACGGAAACCACCCGGCAGGGGAATCACATCATCCACCCGGTCAATAATCCGGTCAGTTACCCGATCGACCACCACATTGGCCACCGCATTGACGGCGGCATTGGCAAAGCTACTATTGCCCGTGGCAGCGACATCAAACACACAGCCATCCATCTGGTCTTCCGCTACACCAGCAGCTTCGCATTCTTCAATGGCGGCTTCCAGGTCAGCGTCGCTCACACCGTTCAGGGTCAGATACTGGTCAGGAAAGCCCCGGTTGGTGAAGCTAGCGGTGGTCAGACCCACGGGATAGTCAAACAGGGACTCGGCCTGGGTAATGCGCCAGCTATCGCCAAATTGCTTGTAAAGCTGATCAAAGTAGGCGGTTTCTAGCTCATATACCGGAATGACTGCCGGTAGGGCTCGACTCAGGGTATTAGCCGCAATACTGTAGGTGGAGCGGGCCGGTATGGCGGTGCCGTTACGACCGACGAGGTCATCGTCAGGGTTACCGTTGTAGTTACCCAGCAGACCGGCCATTTGGTTGGTACGACCTCGACTGATTATCGGCATGATGTTAATAAACCGAGCGCCACTGACGTCAATGATTGTCAGGGCCACTTGGTCGCCACTGGGCCAGATCACAGTGTAGTTACGATCGTCCTGGCGCTGAATTTCACCACCATTAGGCAGGGAGAACGCATTATCCTCAAAATCAATGGGCACCCCATCTACCCACATCAGGCTGCGGCCATCGGGGCTATCTTGCACGTACATTCCCACCCGTTGATCACACACCCGCATGGCCACCGCCGTATTCAGGGATAGGTTGCTGCGGTTGGGCACCTCCGCCTGGCGAGCCTGCACCTCAAAGTCGCGGCTGCGGTCATGGGTCAAAATAAACTCGCCCACGGTTTGGAACCCATAGTGAAACCCATCAAAGGTATTGATGTGGGGGTCACCGTAGCTGCGTCCTTGCACCACATCTGAGGGAACAGAACGAGTTTCACAAAAGTTAGTTTGGGCAGCGGCTGGCTGGCTGGCTACCATCAGGGTAGTCAGTAGACCTACTAAAAATAGCCCGAAACACCGCCTAAACGATTTTGGGGTCAGGATAGTCATTGCTAAATACATTCGTTGATAGAAGTCCTTCATCTCTACAGGCTGAATCCAGGTGATTCCGTTAGTAATCCATGACTTAGATTAAGGACAGAGGTGCCCAAGGGCAATCCACAGCATAAGATATCGGCTTTGATTGCGGGTATTCTGTCATCGGGAGGCTAGTCTTGTCTGCCTAAGGGTTGCTCAAATAACGACACAAATTTTAGAAACGGTTCAGAATAAAACTTTTATGCATAAGGAGTTACCCTTCCTAGGAACCCGTCTACAAGTTCGGCATTCGTTAGGCTCTCGCTTGCTTTATTGGGTATTGGGCATGACCCTGCTGGGCATCGGTAGCGTCTCTTATATGTTCTATAGAGTATTGATCGCCTCTGCCCAATCCGAAATTCAGAGTCAACTGGATACGCAGGCGACCATGGTTCAGCAAGAACTTTCTCAAACAGAGGCTTATACCGTTGCCCTTTCAGATGCTGTCAAAGCAATGAAACAAAGCGGAGTAACTGAGTTAGAAAACTATCAAAATTTAGCTTTCCGTTTTTTTCAGAATCGCTCAGACTTGGCAATGTCGGTTTTCTTTGGCCAAGCTCCCTTTCAGATCGTGCCAGATCGCCAGGGATTTTTTCCTTATTTCTATCCCGATCAAAATGAGACTAATGCCCCAGGTAAATTGCTCTCGCCGCCCCATCAAGACATTCGTTATTCTGACCTGTTTGAGGACGACAACTATCTAGAACAGGATTATTACACAGTTCCTGTCGCAGCTAAAGTGGGCGTTTGGATGGAACCGTTTGATTGGCACGGCATAACGATGACCAGCTTTATTATGCCGTTCTATGACGACCAGGGAACGCTTTTAGGCATATCAGGTACAGACGTTAATGTAACTGTTATCAGTGAATGGCTAAACAAGCCCGTTGTTAATCAAAAAGGGTATTTTGCACTGATTACAGCTGACGGAAATTGGCTGGGTTATCCCCCCAATCCAACCCTGGCAAAAAACAGGGAAAATGCCGCAGATATGGCTGACTTCCAGGCCGTTTGGCAACACATTGAAGAGAAAAACTCTGGATTGGTTCAGATCGATCACACCTACTGGGCATACCAGCGGCTTGACTATACGGGATGGGTCATACTGGCTGCAGTGCCTAGGTGGGCGGTTGTGGGTCGAGTCTGGCTGATTACCCTGAGTGGAGCTATCGGGGTCGGTGCACTGTTGACAATCGTGGTGGTAGGGTTTGTGCGTTACCTCAATCGCCGCCTACAACCCCTAGTATTTGAATGTCAGCAGCTCATGGCGTTCGATACTCAACGCATGCTGCGATTGAACCCTACGGGGGAAACAGAAGGAGTCTGGAGCCCGCTCACTCCCACTGACATAAAGGGCGACGAATTGGAGCTACTGTCGCAATCATTCTCGCAGATGTCTCAGCAACTTCAGCAGTCCTTTGATGCCTTGGAAGCATCCAACGCACAGGTTAATGATGCTCTGGCCCAAGTCAAAGCCTCCCAGATGCAACTGATTCAAAGTGAGAAGATGTCGGCTTTGGGAGAACTTGTAGCGGGAATTGCCCACGAAATCAACAATCCCGTTAATTTCATTCATGGCAACCTTGCCCATATTGACAACTATGCCCACGACTTATTAAAGGTGGTAAGAGCTTATCAAGCTTACTACGACCAGCCCACCCAGGAGATTGAGCAACTGCTGCAAGATATCGAATTCGACTTTTTGAACAAAGACTTGTCAAAGCTGGTGAAATCGATGGAAGTCGGTACCGAACGCATTCGCCAGATTGTTCTGTCTCTGCGTAACTTCTCCCGTTTAGATGAGGCTGACTTTAAGGCGGTTGACCTACATGAAGGTCTAGACAGTTCGTTGTTGATTTTGCAACATCGCCTGAAAGCTCACTCCAACTGTGAAGCTATCGAAGTGGTCAAAGACTATGGTCAACTGCCCTTAGTGGAATGCTATGCCGGACAGTTGAATCAGGTGTTTGTGAACCTGATGGCAAACGCGATTGATGCCCTGGAGGATAACCGTTGGCAGCAGCCCAATATGGGTGAGAAAATTCTTCGGATTTCAACTCAGGTAATGAATGATGATTGGGTGCAAATCATTATCGCTGACAATGGGGAAGGCATAGGAGAAACTATCCGCTCCCGCATTTTCAATCCATTTTTCACGACCAAACCCGTCGGTAAGGGGACTGGCTTAGGCCTATCCATTAGCTACCAAATTATCGCAGAGAAACACCATGGAACAATCTCATGTGATTCTGAACTGGGCAAGGGCAGTAAGTTTATCATTCAGCTTCCTATCCGGCAGACTGGGCCAGCCATTACTGGGGCATAAAGAACCATGGGAATGCTGATAACTGAACCCATGTCCGTAAACACAGAAGTTAACATATGCTTAACATTGCGTTAAAATTGGCAGTCATGTTAAGAAATCCATAAAAAACGATTGATTTACTGGTCCAGTGGCAGCGGTTTTTATGGGGTTCATGGCTTAAGTTTAGGCGGCTTTAGGCTGCAAGTCATGGGTTTTCATGGCAACTAGGCAACCTGTTTGTGCTTCAACGGATTGTTCAGCGTTTATTTGATTCGGACGCCTCCAAAGGGGTGCTATATGCAAAAAAAGAATAATAAGTGCGATCGCAACATCGCCGGCTTATCCATTAGCCAATCCTGGCGATTTCAGGGCGAACACTGGCAGATTGCCAGCAAGCTGATTTTTCTAAATGTGCTGTTCATCGGGCTGCCCACCATTGTTTGCTACTACAGCCTAGCCCTAGGAAATCCATCGCTAAAATGGCTCCATAGCTCCCTTGTAATCCTATATCTGACCAGTGCCGCCATGGTGATTGCCGAGTCAACCGCCGCCGTGTGGCGACGATTTGCCGGCCAGTCCCGTTTACCCCTATCGTCCACCGACGTCTTCAAACATCGCCTGAAACAGGGACTGGGTATTCATGGGGCAGCTTTGCCCATGGATAGCCCGCTACCCCGCTGTTCGTTTATCGTGGCGGCCTACTTGCCCAACGAGCAGGACATCATCCTAGAGACGGTGGACCACCTGCTTAATCGAGTCCATCAGCCTCAGGCGGGTCTGGAGGTAATCCTGGCCTATAACACCCCCGTTGCCTTGCCCATCGAGCGAACGCTATCGCAGCTGGCTAGGAAGTACCCCAACTTTCGCCCCTACCGGGTGGAGGGCAGCCGTTCTAAAGCTGAAAATATTAATGCGGCCCTAGACATCGTCACCGGTGACATTACCTGCATCCTGGATGCGGACCACCATCCCGCGCCAGACTGTTTTGAACGGGCCAATCGATGGATTACCAATGGTTACGATGTGGTGCAAGGGCGCAATATGATTCGTAACCGGAGTGAAAATCTGCTCACACGCTTGGTGACGGTGGAGTTTGAGTCCATTTATGGCGTCAGCCATTCTGCCAAGTCGTTGATGGTGGACACCGCCCTGTTTGGGGGCTCCAATGGCTACTGGCGCACATCGGTGCTGCAGCAGATCCGGTTTAACCCCACCATGCTGACCGAGGATATCGATGCCTCGATCCGTACCCTGTTACAGGGCTATCGCATTGTCCACGACCGCAGCATTACGGTGACGGAGCTGGCCCCAAACCGGATCAGTGCGTTCTGGTCCCAACGCAAACGCTGGTCCCAAGGGTGGCTGGAAGTGAGTCTGCGCTATCAAAAACGATTTTGGAAATCGTCCCAGCTCACCTTTGGCCAAAAGCTGATTTGGACCCATTTGCTCTATTACCGCGAAATATTTCCCATTTTGTCGGTGCAGATTTTACCCATTGTGTTTAGCAGCTGGCTCATGACCGGCACCATTAACTTCAGTGACAATACATTCCTGGTATCGGCTACAGTCATTACTTTTTTAAGTAGTCTCTTCAAGCTCGGGGTGACCGCTAAGGTTGGGTATCGCCATTATCCCAGCTACTACTTTGTGCAATATGCTCTGCTCACTCCCTTTTACGCATTGTTTAAGAACATGATTGCGTTGGTCGCCCTCTATGACCACCTGAACGGAAAAACAGATTGGGTTGTAACGCCACGGGATGTGGCCCCCGTTGTTGCCAATTTGGAAAAGGCCTATGCGCTGCCTGAAACAGCGCGGTTGTAGAACCTGGCTTTAGAACCATAGAAAATCTCTTTTATACAACAACGTTTACCCTAATATCACTATGACTCGTCGTTTTAACCGTTCAGCGGCGGTACAGCGCCTCGCATGGTTAGATGGACTGCGCATCTCTGCCGCCGTCATCATCCTGCTGTACCATGCCCAGCTGCTATTTACCCAATATCGTTACACCCCCCAGCCCACGGGGCTGCTCCAAAATTTACAACAGCTGATACCTGGGGTAAATTCTCTCCATACTGTCTCGGGATGGATCGATCTGTTGGGGACTCCAGCCCTGTTTGGATTTCAGTTTGTGGATGTATTTATCCTGTTAAGTGGCTTTAGTCTCATGCTAGCCACCCGACAGCGCTCCTTTGACTGGTTAGCCTTTTGGCAAAAGCGTTTATCTCGGTTACTGTGGCCGTTTTGGACCGTAGCGTTGCTGGCTTATCCGGTGCTTTGGGTGCTGGGGGCTGCCACCCAGGGCTATATTCCCTCCCTGTGGAATCTGTTTGCAGCGTCTACCTTTCCATTGTTGTTTGACTATGGTGGCGATCTTCTGTTGCCCATTAGCGGCCCCTGGTGGTTTATCCCGCTGATCTTGAGTTTTACGCTGTGTTTTCCGTTGCTACATCAGCTCATGTATCGCTGGGGTGGACGTAACCTGTTGATGGTGAGCCTGGTGGTGACCTTAGGCTATCGGGCCTTGGCCACCTATTCCTTTGGTGGGCAGCCCACCTATACCATTTTGGATACGCCCCAGGGTCCCCTGCCGTTCTATGTGTTCTTGGCTAAGTTAAGTACCTTTGTGATAGGCATGGTGGTGGCCCAAGCCTATAAGCATGGTCGGGGCGTGCTCTTTTGGCCGCAGGCAAAGGCATTGCAAGTGGGGGTTTTGCTCTATGGTGTGGGGTTTGTCTGTCAGTTTTACAAACTCGGGTGGCTAGTGTGCGATTTGTTAGTACCCTTGGGGTTAACCCTGGTGGGTATGGTGGTTTGTCGTTGGTTGACGGCGGCTGGCTGGAGCCGTCAGCTCGCGATGAATTTAGGCAAATACAGCTATAGCTTTTTCCTGGTCCATAACTTTGTGGTGGGTTGGACGCTGGATCTATGGGTTCAAGGAGATGGGATGCGGTATGCGATCGCACTTCCCTTAATGATCCTCAGCACCCTAATCCTGGCCGCCATCGCCGATGCCGTTACCCCGCTACTGCAAAGAGCCCTGGCCCGTCTGTGGCAAGACATAGACTATTTGTTAGCTCGCAAACCCGTCCTGGCCACACCCAGTTGGGTGCCCGCCGTGGGGGACACCGTCCGCTATCTCGACCAACAGTGGTCGGTGCAAGCGGTGGAGGTGTTGCTGGATGATGGTAACTATTACCTCTGCAAAGTTGCCCAGGGGCAACAGAGCCGCTGGGTTAGTCAGGAGCAGTTACAGCTAATGGCACCGACGGAGTTGGCGAGGGGCTAGGGTGAAGTCTCACAGGTAGGGCTAGACACGTAATGGCGCATGGCAATGCTGGGTGAAATACCAGATCGCACCAATGTGATTCTCCACCGATTTTGAAGCTGAAGACATAGGTGAGCAGGTTGAAATGACGCCGTATATCGCCACTATTCTGTCAGACTAGTCTCAGCGATATCGATTAATATCCAATGCCTCAACGGGACACTCTCTGTTCTAAGCAAAGTGGCCAAGGCTATTCTACGGAGAACCCGCTATCGTCTTTTCGAAATCTTTAAAGTTGGCATTGTTGTTACTTAGAGCAGTTCATAGTGGCCCTGGGTATTCTAGGCATAGGGCAGAATTCTGCCCTATGCAAGTCATTTAATAGATTTAGCGAGATTTCAAATGATTCAGTTCAAGTTTTCTCACCTATGTGCCATGACCTTGATGACGGCTGCGACTGTCGCCACCTTATCCGATCAGGCCCAAGCTCAGGATACCCATTTTCTCTATGAAGGTGAATCGACCTCCTATGAGGTCTATTTGCTGTCTGGCCAAAGCATCTATGCTACCTGCGATGAAAATTGTTTCGATATTGATTTGTTTTTATATGACTCAACAGGGGCTGTAGTCGGCGCAGATGAGGCAACGGATGCTCAACCGGTGATCGTAGCACCTTACGAAGGCAGCTTCCTAGTAGAGATGTATATGTCGAGCTGCGCCACTACCGAAGGGTGTGCTGCTTGGCTCGCGTATGATTAAGGTTTCTAGAGCTTTATACGTATTATTTAGGATGTCAACCGAACCATTGAGTTAGAGATTAATCTTCTATCAGTTCTCCTTCCTTATATAGGCTTTATAGGGAAGGAGGACTGTAGACAATCATTGCGAAGTGACTCTCCCTTTCAACCCACTTACCCAATCTCCGCTTAACTTTCTGCTTGCCCATTCTCTGCAACAGCTTTTTTTTGATCTGAAAGCCAAGTCTCTACATCTGCCACTGTCTCAAACTCTAATAATGATTCACTTAAGTCCTTTAACATAGGCAACCTTAGCTGCGAGATCGCCGCTTCAATACACTGCGATCAGGGCTAGAAGATGATTCCACAGTAGTTGATAGCCAAAACTGAGCATGGCATTTACTGGATCCATTGGAGGTCGCCTTGTTCTTTTGGAGAAGCTAAATTCAGGCTGAGATAAGCAGTGGCCAAATACTTTGAAATAGGCGGCTGCGCCAGTGCCTTCGAGACCCATGAGTTCTTCAGTTGTTGTGACTGTGGCTACCCGTGGGCTGAGGGCGGCAAGGCTAGGAATCGCGTCGTCTAAAGTTGTTGTCCTAGATAGTCGAACGACCTAATCTTCCAAGTTGTGTTTGTAAACTGGCGTGGCTTGGGCAAGCTGCCCAGAATGGACCTGGACCAGGCGTGGAAGTGTAAAACTTCGATCCGGTCTTTATATTGCGGTTTGCGAGTGTCGCTGTGGAGTTGCGATCGCAACTGAGCTGCCAACGTAATGTTGAAACATAGGATTGAGATGCGGTGCTGCGTCAGACGATTGGTTGCGTTGCAAAAAGATCACGAAGAGAGAAGATCCCTGTCGAGCTCACTCTTGTTATACAACCTCTCCAAAGATTTCGTTGACGAAAGAGAGCTGTCCTATGATATCTCTTCTGGCTATCCCAGCGCTCTGCCCTTTTCGAATCATGTTCATTCCTGCAGGCATCATGGGTGGGCTTGAGATCCGGGCGGTAGCACTGGTCGATTTCTGGGCTGTAAGCCTGGCCCCAACGAAAGATAGTTGGGTGATCGACTTTCAGACCACGCTCGATCTTCATTTCCCCCAAAGCCCTATAACTCAAGCTATAGCGGAGATACCAGCGGACGTTCAGCAGGATGATTTCAGGTTTGAAATGACCCACTTAAATGGTTCTGAGGAAGTGATAAGGAATGGGCAGGGGCGATCGATGAGGCATCAGGTTAGCTTGCGATCGCAAATCGCTTTTTTGCAACGGAACCCAATCGTTAGATCGACAAGAGATCGCTGCATCTTCTAAAGACCCTATTGTCATCGAGAAGAATTTCTCACAAGTTCCTCATTTTTAAACATTAATGTGGAGCATGGATAAAACCCTTGGCAGTCGTTGCAATCTGATTTTTCTACGCAATAACCCGTTTTTATCACTGCTGACACAATGACTAAAACAATCCCTAAACCTAAACCCGTTTCAATTGAGGCGTTGTGGCAATCCACTTCGACTAGCGATCGCTACTTCAATCCTGCATTACTTACTCAGCTTCCCACTACCGCACGTCGGTATCTGGAACATGCCATTGCTCCCGACACGCCATTGGCTTCAGCCGTCAGATTGTGGATGCATGGTGATATCAAACTGGGCGAAAAATGGCGTTCTTTCCGGGGTGAAGAAGTAATCTGTTGGCATCGAGGCATGATTTGGCGAGCGACGACTTGGATGCAGGGTTTACCCATTTGGGGAGCTGATCGCATCGTGGACGGGGTCGGTGACATGGAATGGAAGATTTTGGGATTGTTTCCGGTCATGAAAGCTGCTGGTGAGGATGTCACCCGTTCGGGCGTGGGGCGCTTACAGGGAGAGGCCGTGTGGTTACCCTCGGTGCTTTGCCAGCCCGATATCGTTTGGGCTGAATTGAATGCATCGCAGGTACAAGCTAGCTTTACAACGTTGGGAGAGCCAGCCCATCTGACCCTCACGGTGAGCGAGGCGGGGACATTGGAGTGCGCCAAATTTCAGCGCTGGGGCAACCCTGAAGGCGCAGCATACCACTATGAAGACTTTGGCGTGCAGGTTGAGGAGAGTGGCATGTTTGAAGGTTACACCATTCCTAAGCGCATCCGGGCTGGCTGGTTCTTCGGTTGCGATTCCCCACAGGGGACGCTTTGCGATCGCTTTGAGTCAAAAGGTGAATTTTTTCGTTGCACGATTGATCAGGCAATCTATCGATAACCAACCTCTAGTGGTAAAAATTATGATTGCTTCGCCGTCTTCGTATCCGACGTTAATGACAAGGCTCATTGGGTCGAAGTCGGTCGCTGTTACGAGCGGTTTGCCCTCCAGGCTACTGCTCTGGGCATCCGCAATGCTTTTGTCAACCAGCCTGTTGAGGAAGTGAGTTTGCGACCTGCTTTTGCTAGGGCTTTGGGGCTGGGAGAGGGTAGACCCGATCTGGTAGTGCGTTTTGGGCGCGGAGCAGAGATGCCCAGGTCGTTGCGGCGATCGCTGGAGGCAGTGATTGTTTGAGCATAGTGAAAATATCTCTACAGCGGTATAACCTACGCCAAGAGTCAACCACACTGACGATGGGGACGAATATGGAACCAGTCGATCGAATTGGCCGCTTTGAAAAACTCAATTTTTCGCAGTTCCGTAACCCTACGATTGATACGCTGGTCTGGGGTCGCCAACGGCATCATATCCCGATTTTATTGGAAATTGATGTAACGGCAGCACGCGAGGCAATTCATGTACATAAAATGGCAGCCAGACAAGGCATCAGCTTTACGGGCTGGATTGTTAAATGTCTGGCCCAGGCAATTAGCGACCATAAATACGTTCATGCCCTGCGCCAAGGTAAGCGACATCTGGTGATTTTTGAGGATGTGGATGTGACGATCATCGTCGAACGAGTCACTGATACAGGTGAAAAGTTGCCCATGCCTTACATCATTCGGCAAGCCAATGAGAAAACCGTGGCGGAAATCCATGGGGAAATTCGGGCCGCCCAACGATCGTCGGTTGAGGGCGAAGTCCAAATCGCCTCCAACCGCGCTGCCTGGATGACCAAACTCTTCACGATCCTGCCACGATTTTTGCGCAATTGGCTCTTCTGGCAACCCGTGTTGCGTAATCCTTTTCTGTTTAAGCGGATGATGGGCACTGTCTCAGTTACGGCTTTGAGCATTGTGGGACAGAGTGGGATGAGTTGGGGAATTCCGATTGGGATTCATCCCCTAATCATTGCGGTGGGTGGGATCGTCAAGCGACCGGGAATTGTGCATGAGCAAATTGTGATCCGTGAGTACGTAGGACTGACTGTGCTGTTTGACCGTAACTACTCAGGCTTAAAAAATTAGAGAGTTTTCCCAGGTTACAGAGATTATCAGCTAGCGTAATCCAAATATAGGAATTGGTAACCTCCTTGAGCAAGCCCAAGGGTCGCATCAAACTCAGTGA